>DRQG01000161.1 GCA_011369465.1 Caldithrix abyssi | reverse complement strand
CCGCGTTGGGCCATGCCGGCGATAATTCTTATGGCTGTGTGGAAGAACTTCGGCTATAATATGATCATTTTTATTGCCGGGTTACAGAATATTTCGGATGAGTTGTATGAAGCGGCACAGATCGAGGGGGCCAGCCCCTGGAAGCAGTTTAAATACGTAACTCTTCCTCTTTTGGCGCCAACTACACTTTTTGTTTCGGTTATTACCATGATCGGTTTCTTCCAGCTCTTTGCCGAACCCTATGTAATGACTCAGGGCGGGCCTGTGAATAAAACCTTGAGTATCGTTCTGTATATGTATCAGGAAGGGTTTCGCTGGTGGAATATGGGTTACAGCGCCGCTATCGCTTTTGTGTTGTTCGGTGTCATTTTTATTTTTACCGCCATTCAGTTAAAGATCCGAAAGGCCGAAGAAGGATGAAAACCGCAAAAAAAACCGCACTGTATCTTTTTCTGGTTGTTACCAGCCTGATTACGGTCATGCCGTTTGTATGGATGCTTTCGGCGTCTTTTATGCCCACGGGTGATTCTTCTGTTTTTCCGCCCCGGTTGTTTCCGGATACCGTTACATTTGCTCAGTATAAAGCGCTTTTTTTTCGACTGGATATGGTTACCTATTTTTTTAACAGTCTGTTCTTGTCGGTTACCATCACTCTGGTTTCCCTCTTTTTGAACAGTATGGCCGGATACGCCTTCGCAAAATTCAGATTCCACAGGCGGGACAAGTTGTTTACTTTCTTGCTGGCCTCCATGATCATACCGGCCCAGGTAACCATGCTGCCTCTGTTTTTAATGCTAAAATATATGGGCGTACTCAACACATATCTGGCTGTGATTATCCCGGGTCTGGCTAATATTTTCGGTATTTTTTTGATACGGCAATATGTGCAGTCAATACCGGACAGTCTGGTAGAAGCAGCGCGGATAGACGGAGCGGGTGAATTCCGAATCTATTTGACTATTATCTTACCCCTGGCCAAGCCTGTTTTGATAACCCTGGCCATTTTCACCTTTTTGGGTACATGGAATGATTTTCTTTGGCCGTTGATTGCCCTTACCGACAATACCCTCTACACGCTTCCGGTGGCTTTGGCAAATTTGATGGGCGAGCATAGCAAAGATCCGGAGTTAATGATGGCCGGATCCGTTCTTACCGTTCTTCCGGTGATCGTTGTGTTTTTAGCATTGCAAAAATACTATATCCGGGGCATCATGTCCGGCGGTATTAAGGGTTAAAAAATTTTTTCCTTGACATGGAAAAAAAAGAGGTCTATATTCGGAAAAAAATGTAAACGCTTACATAAAAGGATGTTTATAGCGACCTAACATTTTGAAAAAACACAATATAGAACAATAAACCGCTTACAGGGTAAAAAGCCATGCAAACCAATATCAATGAAATTGCCCGACGTTGCGGCGTATCGATCGCTACGGTTTCGCGCGTTTTTAACAATAAAGGGCCCATCAAAGAATCCACACGCCAAAAGGTATTGCAGGTGGCACGCGAATTAAATTACCATCCCAACTATACCGCTCGCGGCTTGTCACGCAGAAAAACCGACACCATTGGTGTTATTTTACCCGAATTGAACGATGAATTTTTTATGAATATTATCCACGGCATTGATGAGGTGGCCAACAGGAATAAGCAGTATCTGTTGGTATCCAGTTCGCACAGTCGACGCAATGATGTGGAAACTATGCTGGATTTTATGGGCAGCGGACGGGTGGACGGTATCATTCTCTTAGCGCCCGGTATTTGCGAATCCGTTATCGAACTGAAAACAAAAAGCCGCTACCCTCTGGTGTTGCTCAATTGCGGTAAGGGAATTAAAGATATTGTTAGCTTTGGTGTGGATAATTACCGCGGTGCCTATTTGATGACAGAGCACCTGATTGGCCACGGATACAGAAAAATCGCCATCGTTAAAGGACCGGAACAGAATACGGAAGCCATCGACCGCTTTCAGGGATTTTCGGATGCTATGCGTGACAATAGGCTTGGCTTAAAAGATGCACTGGTTGTTTCCGGTGATTTCTCTTTTAAATCCGGATATTACGGCTTTTTACGCTTAATGGGTAATAAAGAACAACCGGAGGCCATATTTTTTTCCAATGATATGATGGCTCTGGGCGCCTACGATGCTGCCCGCAGCTCGGGTATTAATATCCCAGGGGATGTGGCCATAACCGGATTTGACGATATTTTTTCAGGCAGAATCATTGATCCGCGCCTGACCACGGTCAACATACCCATTATGGAACTCGGCAGCAAAGCCGCGGAATACTTGTTAAAAATGATTAAAGGTGAAGTCGATCCCCGGCAACCATACAAAGAAGTGTTGTCAACCGCACTGATTATCGGGGGGTCCTGCGGTTGTTCCAATGGTACTACATCAAAGATAATCGCTTAAATAAACCAAAACCATTAACCAACCTGGAGGTATGTTATGAAAAACTCATTTACAAGTTTTCTGTTGGCCGCAATTCTTTTACTGCTTGTATCCGGCCTGTACGCACAGGGGCACATCGATCCGCCCTATCTGCAAATTCAATCGGCGGAACATCCGATAACGGTAGATGGTGTGGCGGATGAAACCGATTGGCAGCGCCGTTTTGATTTTCTTGTGTTCCGCAGCGGTTTTGAGCCCGGCGATGTGGAATATGGCGTAACTGACCATCTGCTGGTAGACGGTCATCCCGATTATGTGGATACTACTACTACCATCGTAAAGATTTTACACTATGGCACCGATTTGTATTTTCTAATCGACTCGGACGACAAATATGTTAACAAATGGGGCGGAAGCTGGGAAGGCGATGGTTTATTCATGAAAATAACCGACGCCACAGGCTCCGATAAAGAATTTAAGCTGTATTTTAACGCCAGCGGCACCGACCCGGATATTGTATATGAGGAAAGTCAGGCTGGCTCCGGGGAAGGTGCGGGCACTAAAAAAGCCGGAACGGTGGTTAACGACACCTCACAAATCGACGCCGGCTATACAGCCGAACTGGTTGTGCATCTGGCGGAGTTGGGCTTTACCGAAGATGATCTTGATGTACGGCTAATCATTAATATTTTCGATCCCGATAAACAGACCGGTACTTCAGGAGAAGAATGGAATATTGGTTCCTATTATAAATCCTGGTGGGGCAGCGAATGGGGCGGTGTTTACCGTTATCTGCGTTTGGCCGATCCTCCCCTTAAAAATGCCTTTGCTACCGATACAGATATCACTTTGGACGGACAGCTTACGGAAGACTTCTGGAGCGGCGCGGATTCAGTTGTTGTAGGAAAGGGTTCCTATCTTTCCAGCGGCGGCTGGTACATGCAATGGGGCGATACAGCCAACGGTTACACCGATCAAAGCCAGGCTGTCGTGAAATTTCGTCATAAAGGAACAGATTTGTATATCGGTGTTCAATCCAACGATTCTTCGGTTTGCGAATGGTCGCCGGGTTGGGAAGCGGACGGATTGTTTTTATGGATGACCAATAAGGGCGAATCGCGTCCGACGAATCGAATGGAAATAAAGAATATGTATTTTGGCAATACACAGGGTGCCGGGGCCGAATTTCAATTAGGCGGCAGCGCACCCACCGGTTCAGCCGAAGGCGCATCATACGAGCCGGAAGGTACCGTAACCCATACCGAAACGAACGGTCCGGATGCCGGATATTCGCTTGAAGTGGTAGTGCATACGGATTATTATGGGTACAGCGTAGGGGATACGGTGAAATTGAGCGTGGTTATCTGGGATATGGATTATGCCTCCGCCGATGCTTATGATGAGCATATTTCCGATTACGCTCCCAACTGGTGGGGCACGCAATGGGCTGATGTGAATTTCGAAAAGTATTATCTCTATCGTGATGTGGTGCTTTCCACAAAAACGGCAATCGGGCAGGATAATAATCCGGAACTGATAAACGCCTATCGTCTGGATCAGAATTATCCCAATCCTTTTAACCCCTCGACCACGGTTTCGTTTTACATCCCCCAAAAAACCAACGTTTCTCTGGAAATTTACAATATATTGGGGAAAAAGATTGCTACTTTAGTACAAGATGAACTGAAAGCCGGCGAGCATAATATTGTATGGAACGGTAAAGATAGCCGGGGGAATTCGGTGGTAAGCGGCGTGTATTTTTACAAATTGAGTACACCCGAATTTACGCAGGCGCGGAAAATGATGCTTCTCAAATAAATGTTTCTGTGCGGATAATGTCGTCCGGCGGATAACCCGCCGGACGATTCTTTAAAATATCCAATAATTACATCAGAATAACGGATGATACAAAGAAGTCGATTTTCTATCATACTCATTTTTCTTTTTGCGGTTTCGCTGTACGGCGGACAAACAGGTAAAATCGCCGGCCGGGTTACGGACGCAGCTAACGGTAATCCATTGGCTGGGGCCAATATTTTCCTGAATGAACTGCCGCTTGGCGCGGCCAGTGATGCCGAAGGAGATTATATAATTCTTAACGTAGCCCCAGGTGTGTACACGCTTCATGCTTTGATGGTGGGATACCGCGAAGTTGAAATCACTAATGTGCGCGTTTCATTAGATAAGACCACCCGTATCGATTTTAAACTGGAACCGGCTATATTGGAATCGGAGACTATTGTGGTGGAGGCCGAACAACCGCTTATCCAAAAGGATTTGACCGCTTCTTCGTCCACGGTTACGGCAACGGAAATTAAAACGATTCCGGTGGAAAGTATGCAGGATGTTCTGCAATTACAGGCCGGTGTGGTTGTGGACAGCCGAGGCGGCTTTCATATTCGCGGCGGCCGGGCCAACGAGGTGGCCTATATGATAGACGGCGTTTCGGTTTCCGATCCCTTTAACGGCGGTTTGGCCGTTAATGTGAATCAGGAAGCCATCCAGGAACTTAAAGTGATCAGCGGCACTTTCAACGCGGAGTATGGTAAAGTGATGTCCGGTGTGGTTGAAGTGGTGACAAAAAACCCCGAGCCGGTTTTAAATGCCGGCATTACCATGTACACCGGTGATTACTTCAGCGACAACATCGAGCTATATCCACATTTGGACGAACATAGTCCCAAAGATATCTATAATGTACAAATCCATGTAACCGGGCCAATCCCCTTTTTCAAAGATCGATTAAGTTTCTATACTTCTCTGAGAAAATATTATAACGAAGGATGGATGTATGGCATCCGTCGCTTTAATACATCGGATTCGTCGGTCTTTACTCCCAACGCCTTCTATTATGAAGAAACCGGGGATTACGCGCCCGTACCTATGAATTTTATCGATCAGTACTATGCAAATTTTAAGCTGATTTTTAAAATTACGCCAACTCTCAACCTGGCATACAATTTTTTAGGCAATATGAAGGACAGCCGCTACTACAATCATTTGTACAAATACAATCCCGATGGCGATTTGACGAATCATGAATACGGTTATACGCATATTTTGTCCGTTAACCATACCCTTTCGGCGCAGACCTTTTACACCCTGAAATTTTCCCGCTACGCTTTCGACCTGCGTTCTTATTTGTATGAAGACCCGGATGATCCCAGATACCAAAATCCCGAGTTACTGCGCAATCGTGAGGATGCTTACAGCTTTCTCACCGGCGGAACCAATATGGAACACTTTTATCGTAACACCGCAGTTACGGCAGGTCGTTTCGATATCACCTCGCAGGTTACCAAGCGGCATTTGGTAAAAGCCGGCCTGGAAGTGAAATTTAACGAGATTAAGGTGGAAAACAGGGAAGCCAGATACAAGGGCAGGGAAAGCGGTATTTTCAGCAGTGCGGCATTTTTTAACAAAGGGCAGTATAAACATACACCGTTGGAATTAGCGGCCTATGTACAGGATAAAATAGAGTTGCAAAACTTAACCGTAAACGTCGGTTTGCGGTACGATTATTTTGATTCCAAAGGAAAGGTGCCGCTCGACCTGCGCGATCCCGGCAATACCTACCGACCGAGAGAAAACGCCTATAGAGATGCACAGCCTCAGCATCAATTCAGCCCACGATTGGGGCTGGCGTTCCCTATCTCAGCTGAGGGTGTGATTCATGCTTCCTACGGGCATTTTTTTCAGATACCGGATTTGCAGTATCTGTATTTGAACCCGCGTTTTGCCGTGGCTCCCGGAGGTTTGAATACATTAATGGGCAACGCCGAACTCAAACCACAGTCCACCACCATCTATGAATTGGGCTTGCAGCAGGAATTTATGGGACAGTTTGCCCTTCATGTAACAGGTTTTTATAAGGATGTGCGCAACCTTTTGGGAACCAATATATACGAAACCTATGTATTGGGAGACCGTTACGCCCGCTACGAAAACCGTGACTATGGCAACATCAAGGGTGTGACAGTATCCTTTAAAAAACGGGCCACTTCGTCCGATTATTTTTACGCTTCCATCGACTATACTTTTCAGATCGCTGAGGGTAACGCTTCCGATCCCAATACCGTATTCTATAACAATCAGGCCGATCCCCCGCGTCAATCCAACATACAGGTGGTACCTTTGGATTGGGATCAGCGGCACACCCTCAACGCATCGTTCTCTTTCAACCATCCGGATTGGTTTACCCTGGGTTTGATCGGCCAGTTTCAGAGTGGACTGCCCTATACGCCGGCCATCCAGAATTTGGAGGCTACTTTCGAAAACAGCGGACGCAAACCTTTTAACTATAATGTGGATTTGCGCTTTTCCAAAGAGTGGAAACCATGGGGGCACTCTCTTATATTTTTTATAAAGATTTACAACCTGTTTGACCGGCAAAATGAGGTAACAGTGTACAACGATACCGGCCGGGCCGGCTATTCACTGGTTAAACATTTTTTGGGCAACCGTCAAACCGTGGTTAACACACTGGACGATTGGCTGAAACGTCCGGATTTTTATTCCGAACCGCGTAAAATTTTGCTCGGTTTTACATTTACCATTCGATAGATTACAGCGGAAAATGAAAAGGTATTTATGGCAGGAAAGAGACAAAAAATTAAAGGCATTCAAATTACGGTTTTGGGTATTGCAATGCTGGTTGCAGCTGTGGTTTTTGCCGGCAGCGTTCCCAAAGAAGAACGCGGTAACCGTAAATACCGTAAAGAGGGCAAACACAACGGTAATTTGGTAGAAACCCTGTTTTACAATTTCGGCGAGGTAGCCTGGTGGGGGCGCCAGCCATCGGGGGTTTGGCCCAAGGGTACCAACCATTCGTATATGGACGGCATAACGCCGTTAGTTGTCACTGAAGTGAAAGATGAAAACGGACAGACCATTCATATCTGTGAAGCGGGTTATCGCGAATTAATGGATATATCCCCGGAGGGAGTGGAACGAGGCTGGCAACCAAGGCCTGGATATGCCAATCCTACACAGGATTTTATCGCCATGAGCGATTTGCCTATTTCCTGGCCGGAATCCTGGGCCGATAAGAATGACGCCTGGGATGGCTACTGGAACGGATACTTTGGTAAACGCACCAATGCCGACCAGGAAAGCTATTTTGTAATGGATGATGACGCGGATGATGCACAAAATTTTTACCCGGATTCTACCGATCGCACGCGACGCGGCCTGGCTTTGAAGGTGGGCGTACGCGGCTTTCAGTGGTCTAATGTACTGGCCGAGGATCTTATATTTTGGCACTACGACATCACAAACGAAGGTACAACTCAATATAATAAAATGATTTTCGGAATGTACGTGGACGTGGGCGTGGGCGGACAGTTCGATTCCAACGACGATAATGCATCTTTTGATCTGAATAACGACATCACGTATTCCTGGGATACCAACGGGCTGGGTGAAGGCGGATGGGGCCCGACGGGCTACTGCGGTTATGCTTTTCTGGAAAGTCCCGGCAACCCGTTCAACCGTATCGATGACGACGGCGATGGTGAGGAAGGAAGCCCGGTGATCACGGAAAATATGATTATCGGCGAGATTCCCGACAACGGTATCGATGACAACAATAACGGTCTTATCGATGAAGCCTCATTGCATATCGGTTTTAAATATGCGGATGGTATCGACAACAATAACAATGGTCTTGTTGATGAAATGATTGACGAAGCTCGCAACGATTTGATCGATAACGATGGGGATTGGGATATCGAACATGATGATGTTGGAGCCGACGGGGTAGCCGGAACAGGAGATACCGGCGAAGGGGACGGCGTTCCCACACCGGGCGAACCTAATTTTGACGCTACCGATAAGGACGAATCCGATCAGATCGGCCTTACCGCCTTCGATGTTTTCTATATCGGTACGGGCGTGGCTTTTTATAAGGACAACGAAATCTGGGATCGGGTGTCCTACAGCCATTTTGATACCAAATTGCAAAACGGCAATATTGCCTTTTTGTACGGTTCCGGTTTGTTCCCCCTTAAGCCGCTGCAAACCGAGCGTTTTTCGGTGTGCCTGGTTTTCGGTGAAAATCTGGAGGATATTAAGCGCAATAAACAAACGGTTCAGCAAATCTATAACAATAATTACAATTTTGCCCGTCCGCCGGAAAAGCCAACCGTCTGGGCTGTTGCCGGTAATAAAAAAGTTACACTTTATTGGGATGATCTGGCCGAAAGCAGCTACGATCCTTTCTCCGATCCACCCAATGATTTTGAGGGGTATAAAATATACAAATCCACAGATCCCGGGTTTCTGGATGCCCGCATTGTAACCAATTCCTTTGGAGAAAAAACTTTTCTCAAGCCTGTGGCTCAATTCGATTTACGTAACGATGTAAAGGGTTTCTTCCCCTTGGATTACCAGGGGATCAAAATTTTTATGGGGGAGAATAAAGGCCTTCGGCATGCATGGGTGGATACCAATGTGATCAATGGAAAAACCTACTACTATGCGGTGGTTTCTTACGATCGCGGGAATGCCGAATTGAACATGCTGCCCTCGGAATGCTCGCGTATTATTGTTCGCGATATCAATGGCAACGTAACGTTGGACAAAAATACGGTGGAAGTAACTCCGCAGGCGCCGGCAGCCGGTTACAGCGATGGCGGGGTACAGGATTCTATACAACATGTGACGGGTGTTGGCACGGGTAATGTTTGGTTGGATATTTTGGACCCTCTAAAAATCAGGGATGGAGAAATTTTTCAGATAGCCTTTGATGATACTACCCATCAGGATACCATCAGCTATAATCTGATCAATATAAGCGACGATACCCGCCCGGATACAATCATTGCCGGTTCGTTTGCTGTTCGGGCCGAAGACACCAATCCGGTTTTTGACGGTATGCGTCTGTTTGTTTTTACCGACAGCGTGGAATGGGACGGTGCGGCGAGCGGCTGGATAGCCGGTGATTGTAACTTACCTATCCGTGTTGACCACTATTATCATTTTGAACAACGCAGACCGGGGTATCCTTCCAGTTATGAAATCCGTATAGGTGTGCCGGATACAAGTTGGTGGTATGTTCCTCGCTTTCCGGTTAACTTTACGGTGTGGGACACCTATGAAAACCAAAAAGTGCTCTTTGCCCTGGAAGAACCAAATCCAGCCACCCGCGACAGTATGATATCACCCGGCGATTATGTACGTATTATTCTTAAAAAAGGTAATTTACCCAAGGAAGTCTGGCGGGTTAATTTCCTCGATCCACCCGCCGGTACGGAAGCCGTACTACCACAGGACGGCGATGTTTTAAAGATACAGATAAAAACCCCATTTCGCTCAGGCGATGTGTACCGTTTTACTACTAAAGGGGCAAAGGTTAATCTTCAGCGGGCGGCCCGGGATCTGGACAACATTGCCGTGGTGCCTAATCCTTACGTAGCCGCTGCCCGTTGGGAGCCGCCACGCCTCTATGCTACGGGACGGGGAGAAAGACGTATCTTTTTCATTCACCTGCCGCAAACCTGTACCATTCGAATTTATACGATAAGCGGCGAGCTGGTGCAAACCCTGCACCATAACAGTACCATTCTGGATGGCGCGCAGTCGTGGGATTTACGCAGTAAAGACGGATTGGATATAGCGGCGGGTATCTATATTTTTCATGTGGATGCGGGCGAGTTGGGCGAAAAAATAGGCCGTTTTGCTATCATTAAATAAAGAGATCGGATTATGCGGCGTTTTTTGAAGATATCTCCTTTACTTATTTTATTAGTCTGGAGCGCAGCTTTACTCGGCGGTTCTCTGACCAAAACCGGTACTACCTCGGCACAGTTCCTGAAAATCCAGGTAGGAGCGCGCGCTGTCGGTATGGGGGGAGCTTATGTGGCTCTGGCTGATGATATATCTTCCATTTACTGGAATCCGGCCGGTTTGGCCCGATTGGAAGGACAGGGCGCCATCAATTTTGTGTACAGTAACTGGCTGGCTGATACCAAATTCAACTTTGCCGCAAGCGCTTTGAAAGCGGGCGATTTTGGCACCATAGGCGTAAGCATCACCGCTCTGACCATGCCTGATATGGAAGTGCGCAATGAGTTCGAGCCGGAAGGAACAGGCGAATACTTCAGCGCGATGGATATGGCCTTAGGGATAAGTTATGCCCGGAAATTAACGGATCGTTTTTCTATGGGTTTTAACGCCAAATATATTTTAGAAAAAATTTGGCACATGTCCGCTTCTACGTTTGCGTTTGACATAGGATTGTTATTTCAAACCAGCGCCGACTGGCTGGTGTTGGGCATCAGCGTTTCCAATTTTGGCTCTAAAATGAAATATACCGGTAAAGATGCCTTCGTGTATTATGATTTTATGCCGGATCAATATGGTGACAGCGAACATATTTTTGCCAATCTGCAAACGGACCAATGGGAATTGCCGCTCATATTCCGTTTCGGTCTGGCTGCGGAAATTATCAACGATGAGTATCATGCTTTTACCGCTGCTTTGGAAATGCGCCACCCAAACGACAACACCGAAAGCGTTAGTTTAGGCGTGGAATATGGCTTTTTGAAACGTTTCTATTTACGGATGGGCTATCAGGCCCTTTTCGAACAGGACTCGGAAAAAGGAATTACCGCCGGTGCAGGATTTGTTTATTATCTGTCCCCGCAAATGCCGCTACATCTGGATTACGCTTACGCCGATTGGAATCGGCTTACCGCAGTGCACCGTTTTTCGATTGAAATCAACTTCTAATACGCAATAGGAATTACATGAAAAAATTTGCAACCAAATACGGATATTTTACCGAGGATGGCAGTGAGTATGTGATAACTAACCCGCAAACTCCCAAGCCTTGGGTTAATGTGATCTCTAACGGCGACTATGGTTTGGTCGTTTCTCAGGTGAACGGCGGGTTTAGCTGGCTGGGCAATTCCAACCTGAATAGATTAACCCGCTGGAACCAGGATTTAATAATGGATGACTGGGGCAAATACATTTACATTCGCGACGAAGACAGCAAAGTAATTTGGAGCCCTACATTAAAACCGGTAAGTTTAAAAGCAGATTATTATCAATGTGTGCACGGTATCGGCTATACGCATATAACCTGTCGTAACCATAATATAGAAACCCGTTTCCGTATTTTTGTTTCATCTTCGGATAATATGGAAATATGGACACTGCGTTTAAGAAATCTTTCCTCGCAAAAAAGACGCCTGTCGTTGTTCACATATTTGGAATGGCTGTTAGGAGCCGCACCGGACAGTCACCGCGAGTTTCACAAAACTTTTATCGAAACACATTTTGATGAAAAGAAACAGCTTTTATTAGCGAATAAGCGCTTGTGGGAAATACCGACCCAGCGTGGACACTGGAACACAAATTGGCCTTACACGGCCTATTTTTTTAGCAGCGCACCCCTGATCGGATACGAGGGTGATAAAGAAAGTTTTATAGGACAATACGGATCGCTTACCGTTCCGCAGGCTCTGAAACGGGGCCGTTTGAGCGGGAAAAGCGGGCGTTGGAACGATTCCATTGCTGCCTTACACACCACCGTAGAACTGAATTCCGGCGAAGAACAGACCATCCATTTCTTTTTAGGCGCCGAAAAAGACCAGCAGCGCATCTCCAGCCTGACAGATAAAATGAGAAAGAGAAATACAGTAGAATCCGAATTTGAGGCGATGCGGAAGCGTTGGGCGGAATTGATAGATAAAACACAAGTGGACACACCGGACGAAGCGCTTAATTTTATGACTAACCACTGGCTTAAATATCAGACGATTTCCGGACGAATGTGGGCCCGGGCAGCCTACTATCAGCAAAGCGGGGCCTTTGGTTTCCGTGATCAGTTACAGGACAGTCAATTGTTTTTGTATGTAAAGCCTGAAAAAACAAAAGAACAAATTCTCTTACATGCCCGGCACCAGTTTAAAGCGGGCCATGTACTGCACTGGTGGCATCCGCTTTCCGAACAAGGATTGGATGCCCGTATGAGTGACGATATGTTATGGCTGCCTTTTGTTGTAATACAATATCTTAAAGAAACCAACGATTGGGATATTCTGCGGGAAAAAGTTGTTTTTTATGACGATCAGCAAGAGCAAACTATCTTGGAACATTGCCTTAAGTCCATCGATCTCGTTTTGTCCCGTTTCAGCAGCCGCGGGCTGCCCCTTATTTTGGCCGGCGACTGGAATGACGGTTTGAGTGCCGTGGGATTGAATGGTAAGGGGGAATCGGTCTGGTTGGCCCAATTTCTGTATTATGTTCTGAGTGAAATAGAAACGGTTCTTCAGCGCATGAAGCACACGGAAAAATTGCGTCACTACCGTTCTCGAAAAGAAGAACTCGGCCGCGCGGTAAATGAGATCGGGTGGGACGGGCACTGGTTCTGGCGCGCCAGCCGAGATGATGGTGAGCTGATAGGCAGCGCTTCATCCAAACCGGAACGGATTTTTTTGAATCCGCAGGTTTGGGCAGTCATTTCCGGCATTGCCAATGAAGAACGACAAAAAACCGCCATGTACGAGGCGGTTAAACGATTGGAATGTGAGGTGGGCATGCAGTTGTTCGCGCCCGCTTACCAAACTCCGGATGACCGGATAGGTTATCTTTCGCGGTATGCTCCAGGCGTTCGCGAAAATGGCGGTGTTTATACCCACGCCGCAACCTGGACGATCTGGGCCGCTAACCGAATGAATGACATCGATCTGGCTTACAGGATTTTCAAAAAAGTCAATCCCGTGTATAATGGTATGCATCCGGACCGCTACCAGGCCGAACCCTACGTTATGCCGGGTAATATTGATGGCCGGGATTCGGACAGATACGGGCGAGGAGGATGGACCTGGTATACAGGATCGGCCGGCTGGTTCTTCCGCGTGACTCTCGATTACCTGATAGGTTTACAATCCGATTATGATGGACTACGATTGCGACCCTGTTTCCCCGAGGAGTGGGATTCCGTTTTTATTAAGCGTTATTTTCGCGGCGTTTCGTATCGCATTACCATACAGAACGATAAGCAAATAGGCCGGGGCGGGTTGAAGATATTTTTAGAGAATGAAGAATTGCCGGGAGATATGATCCCTGTGGTAAAAAAGCAAAATGAAGTTGAAGTACGCGTTTTGCGAGGAATTGGAAAATAAAAAGGATGTATCTTATGAAGTATTTATCTATAATTTTTATATTTTTGCTTGCCCTTCCTTTATGGGCGCAAAATGATGCAATTTTTTTCTCAGATTCCCCGGACGGAGATGAGTTATATGATTCTTCCTGGGGTTTTGAACAGTCTCCCAGTGAACTGGAACTCGCCGGCGGCAATGACAAATTTCCGGTGGATGCGCAACATCCGTATAAAGGTGCTCACAGTCTGCGCTTGCACTGGACATCGCAAAGCGGCGGTGATTGGGGAATAGCCGTAGCTTCACCGGGTTGGCCGGGACACGACTTTACCCAATTGGATAGCATTGTTTACTGGATAAACGCTCCGCAGGCTATCAGCGCTGAACATCTGCCTCAATTGGCGTTGGAAGATTTATCCAATAATAAGAGTACCCGCGTGAATGTGGGGGACTATCTGACCGGCGGTGTGGATGGCGACACGACCACCTGGCAAGAAGTGTTGATTCCCATAAGCGATTTGCAACCGGGAACAGAGAATTGTGATTTCACGCGTATCAAGACCATTTTTCATTATCAAAATACGGCGGACGGTCAGGAACATCTCGCCTGGCTGGATGAGATAAAAGCCATTAAAGCTGGTTCGAATGGTAGTGAAAAGCCGGCTACACCCACCGGCTTAATAGCAAAAGGGAGCGACAGCCGTATAGACCTGCATTGGCGTCCCAATAGAGAATCTGATTTGCAGGGTTACTATATTTACCGCGCTTCTACGGCAGAAGGCCCTTTTGAAAAGGTAAATGCCGTGGTACATACTTCTCCCGTTTATAGCGATTTTCTGGGACATAATGATCAAACCTATTCGTATTACGTTACCGCAGTAAATTTTAACTTTCTTGAATCGGACCCTTCCGATACGGTTTCCGCCGCTTCATTTGCGATGACCGATGAGGAATTACTGGTTTCTGTACAGGAAGCCACATTCCGCTATTTTTACGATTACGGTCACCCGGTGAGCGGACTTGCCTTAGAACGAAAAGGGTCCGGAGATGTATGCGCTTCCGGCGGTACCGGTATGGGGTTGCTGACGATGATGGTGGGCGCCGAGCGGGGCTTTGAACCGCGCGATTCCATTGCTTCCCGCATTTTGAAAATATTAACCTTTCTGCAGGATGTTACGCCGCGTTATCACGGCGCCTGGTCGCATTGGATAAACGGTTCTACGGGCGAAACCATACCTTTTAGCGCGCAGGATGACGGCGGCGACCTTGTGGAAACAGCCTATCTTGTGCAGGGGCTTCTGGCCATAAGGCAATACTTTGATTCCGATAATCCGGTGGAAAGCGAAATCCGCACCCGAGCCACTCAGATGTGGGAAGATGTGGAATGGGACTGGTACCGTAGAATGGATGATACGGACGGGAATCATCTGTACTGGCACTGGTCGCCCAATTACGGTTGGGCCATGAATTTCCCTTTGCAGGGTTTTAACGAAACGATGATTACTTATCTATTGGCCATTGCCTCGCCAACGCATCCGGTGCCGGCTTCCTTGTATTACGATGGCTGGGCTTCTTCTTCCAGTTATGCAAACGGTAATGAGTACTATGGTTATAAGCAATGGGTGGGCTGGCCGTTGGGCGGGCCGTTGTTTTTCACCCAGTATTCGTTTTTAGGATTTGATCCTCGTAATAAATCGGACGCCTACTGTAATTATTTTGATAATAACCGCAATATCTCGCTCATTAACCGCGCCTACTGCATCGATAATCCGGGCCGGCATACGGGTTACAGCGAGCTGGTGTGGGGGTTAACCTCCAGTGATGACCCCTGGGGCTATTCCGCACATGAACCCCAAACAGGACGGGACAATGGTACCATTACTCCCACGGCAGCCATCAGCGCCATGCCGTATGTTCCGGAGGAATCCATTGCCACTTTAAAACACTTCTATTTTACTTACGGGCCGGATTTGTGGGGTGAATTCGGTTTTAGGGATGCTTTCAATCTGGATGAAAATTGGTTTGCTACCAGTTATCTGGCCATTGATCAGGGCACCATAGTACCGATGATTGAGAACCATCTGAGCCAACTGCCCTGGAATATGTTTATGGCTAATGAAGAAATTCCGGCCATGCTCGATTCCATTGGCTGGGTGGTGGGAATAGAGGATGAAAATCCGGCGCTGGCTCTAACTTTTGAACTAAAGCAAAATTATCCCAATCCTTTTAATCCTGTAACAACAATCAACTATCAGCTATCCGTGGCCGGTAACGTGGAATTATCCGTTTACAATTTATTGGGACAGAAGATTAAGGTACTGGTAAAGCAGCACCAGTCGGCGGGCAAATATTCGGTTAACTTCTTTGTTGCTGATCTTCCAAGCGGCGTGTATATTTACCGTTTGAAAGCTGGCGACAGAGTAGGACAGCGTAAAATGACATTATTGAAATAAACGATGTAATACATAATGTCAAAACGCAGGGGAAATGCCTGAGGGCTTTCCCCTTCCTTGTATTAAATGGCAACCAGTGTGATTAAATGTTGTGTTTTTCTTGCAGCTAAAAACGGGGTATGGACTTTGGGGCGCTTCTTTCTTTTAATATATATTGTTTTATTGTTTAAGCAAGGATTCGGAATGGATTATAAGCGTGTGGCATTAAACGGAACCTGGCAACTGCAACCGGGAACGGATATGCCGGAGCGGTTTGATTATCACATCGCTGTTCCGGCGCTTGTTGATGTAGCCGAACCGGCATTGAACTGGTCCGAACACAATTTTTTTTGGTATCATAAATCGTTTAAGCTTGCTCCATCAGAAAAGAGCGATAAAATCATTCTACAGATAGAACAGGTGAAATATGGAACCCAGGTCTGGATTAACGGACACAATATAGGAGGCGATATTGCCTGTTACACTTCACAAGAATTTGACTTGACGCCATATATACGCTTTGATGCGGAAAATGAACTATTGGTGCGCGTCGGACGAAAAGAATCTTTACCGGAGCACAGCGCCGTCGGATCGGATTTCGAGAAAATATCATGGATACCCGGCATCTGGGGAGATGTGTGGCTGCACCTGTATGGCGGGGGCAGGGTTAAATGGACGCGTATCAACAGCGACATCACTGACGGAACAGTGGATATCTATTCGGAAATCGAGTCCTGGCAAAAGACAATAAAACAGCCTTTTCACCTGCGGTATGTTGTTCGCGAAAAGGAATCACAACGCATTGTGGCCGAAAGCCCGGTTTTTTCAATTGAGGTCAGTAAAAAGGCTAACACTGAACATTCCTGCCGCTTGCGATTAAAAGGTTTTCAGCTCTGGTCGCCCGAGAAGCCCTTTTTGTATGAGTTGGAAGTTGAGTTGCGGGATTCAAAAGGTTTGGCGCATCGGCGGATTATTCCGTTTGGGTTGCGCGAATTTGCGATCCGTAACGGAAGTTTTTATTTGAACGGACGGCGTCGTGTTTTATTGGGCAGCAACATTCCCTTCCACCGTATGCTTTCGGATACGACGCGCGGTTTACTGCCCTGGGATACTTCATGGATTAGAAAGGCCTTGGTAGAAATCCCCAAAGCGCACAATATGTTTTTCTTCCGTTTTCATTTAGGCCATGCGTACAATAAATGGTACGACATTGCCGATGAGGGGGGTATTCTGCTCCAGGATGAATGGATGTTTTGGACGTCCGGTGGCAGCAGGGAGCAAATCCGTAAAGAATTTACCGCCTGGATCAGGGAAAATATAAACCATCCTTCCATCGTTATTTGGGATCCGCTCAACGAATCGGAAGACGAATGGGTTACGGGTGAGCTGATTCCTGAACTAAAAAAAATAGACCCTGGCCGGCCGTGGGAAATGGTCGATTTCGGCGAGGACCATCCGTATATTTATTCGCTGGGTCCGGTGCTCAATGGAGAAAAGTTCGGCTTTTCCCGTTCCGTTTTCGATTTGCAGAAAAGCAAACAGGCAACCATGATTAATGAGTATATATGGTGGTGGCTGGACAGGGAAGGCAACCCCACTCCGCTAACGCAAATTGTGGTGGAACGCTGGCTGGGTAATTCCTACAATAAAGACGCTTTATTGGAGCATCAGGCATTTTTGGCGCAGGAGCTCACCGAGTTATGGCGGCGTTTGGATATCGACGCAATTTTACCCTTTGTGTATTTAAGTGTGGGCGAGGGAGCCACGGCCAATTGGTTTTTCGGACCGCTTAAAGATTTACGGCCTAAGCCGGTGTTAACCACTCTTAAAAACGCCTTTGCGCCTTTGGGGGTCAGCCTGGAACTGTGGGATCGTCATTTTCTGATTTCCGAACAGCGTGAAATCCCGCTTTACTTGTTTAACGATACGAATAAAGACACCCGTTTAACAGCTCGCATTGTACTCAGCGGGATCGACGAAGAACGTGAGGTTTTCAAGGAAACCATAAGCGCTGCATCGGGTCGGCATGTTCGGGTAAGCGCGCCTATCATTTTTCCACAGCTGACCGGAAAGTACGATATTACGGCTACCCTCGAAGATCAGAGCGGTCGGGTTTTGGCTTACAGCCGTAAACCGGCTTTCGTCTTTGCAGCGCCGTCAATACCGCCGGATCTGCCTAAAGGATTGGTGATACACGATCCGCATAAAGAAATAACGGATTTGTTTGAACAAAAGAAGTTAAAGTTCCACACCTTAAACGATCCGTTGAATGGGGCACGGGTGGTTCTGATCAATCACAGCGGGCTGGACAGCCTGTACGCTGCCAAAAAATCGGATTTAAGTTCTTTTGTCCGTAATGGCGGCGTGTTGATAATTCAGGAAGCGGAATACGGAGTGAAAGAGGAAAGGGAAGTTTCTTTACTGGATGATTTGTCTGTGCATATCGTCCGGCGTGAGGACCGGGATCGCGGCGGGTACGATTCTTATGTTTTCAAAACCGACAACAGTCATCCCTTATGGCGCGGAATAGAGGATGATCACCTGAAAATGTTCAACGGTGCGCTGGGCGGGGAAATAGTGAGTCAGCATAATCTGCATCCCACCCGGCCATTCCATGCCGCGGCGGTTTGTAACCTGAGTCTAAAAGTCCCGGCAGTGCTGGAAATTCCCTATGGAAAAGGCTGGGTCGTCCTTTCACGTATCCAGGTGCGGGGACGCCTGCTTGCCAACAAAAGTAGCGCGAAGGGATTATATGAGCGGCGCTACGATCCGGTTGCCGAGAGCTATTTATACAATCTGTTATGCGCTTATTTGGATAACGACAAATATTTTGCATCCTTCAGACAAGAGTTAAACGAAAAAAAAATATATATTGCCAGGGCACGTGCTTCTTCAGGTCAGATTTATGATGCGCTGGACGGTAAGTTTGAAACCCGTTGGTCCAGCGATGCTTCCGACCCTCAATGGGCCTGGATCGATTTAGGTCGTCCGACCGAATTGAACAGAATAATTTTTCACTGGGAAACGGCTTACGGCAAGGAATACAAAATTTCCATTTCCGATGATAATACACATTGGGAAACGGTCTATAAAGAGGATAATTCCGACGGAGCGAAGGACGTCATCGATCTACAGGGGATTCGAACCCGTTACTTGAAAATAGATTTTATTCAACGGGGTACCCGTTGGGGATACTCCATTTGGGAATTGGAACTGGAATAAAATGTTTCATTTGTTTCGAATAAAAAAAGCAGGTCCTCTGTATCTAACGCTGGTTACGGCGGCTGTTTTGTTTGCTTGTACTCAATCCCAAAAAAATCTTCCATCGCAAAATGTTGTTGCGCAGGTGGAAGATGAGCGGATCACCTTAGGGCAGTTGCGAATTGCCTATTCGCTCGATCCGGCTTTCCCCTCATATAAAAAGGGTCGGAAAGGCCTGCACGAATATGTAACAGAGCTCCTGGATAAAATACTGGCAGCAAAGCGGGCGCAGCAGGAAGGCCTGGATAGGCGCAATCCCTTTGCCCGGGAGCTAAATTACAAACGACGGGAAGCGGCTATTCGTCAGTTTTATGTAAGCAAGGTAAAAAACGCCATCCGGGTTAGCGAGTCTGAATTACGTAATGCTTTTGCAAAAATGTCCCGCCGTTTACAGGTAAAGCATCTGTTTTTCTCTTCGGAACAGGAAGCCCGCCGCGTTTATAAAGAGTTGGAAGCAGGAGCGGATTTTGACTCGCTGGCTATGCGCATTTTTCCGGAATACGATCCGAAAACCGGCCGGCCGGCCAACCTTGGGCTGGTTAATTGGGGTGAACTTGAAGAACCATTGGAACAAGCGGCCTGGGCCTTATCGCCGGGACGCGTATCGCAGCCCGTACAGAGCCGTTTCGGATTTCATTTGCTTAAAGTGGAAGCGGCGTATTACAATTTTATCCCTAACGAAACCGTTTTTGCATCCATGGGTTCACAAATCAAAAAAAAGCTGCTAAGACGGAAAGAGCGGCAAGCCGCGGGTGCATATCTTAAAAAGTTGCTGGAACCGCTGGATATTCGTGTAAAAAGCGGAACCTTTCTCATTGTAGCCGAAAAACTGGGACTGGACAGTGAAGCACGAAACAGGCATACTTTTACAGAACGGTACTTAACGGATGATTATTTAGATATTTTAGCCAACCTGAACGATAAATTATTACAACGTTCTTTTATGGAAAGCTATGATCAAAACTGGACAGTAGGCGATTTTGTTCAGCGTCTGGAAATACTACCACCGGAAAAACGACCGCGGATATCCTCTATAAATCGCTTTAAAGAAGACGTTGGCAGGATGATTCGCGATGATTTCCTTTTTGAAATGGCAGTGCAGCACAATTACCATCAAACCGCTTATGCGGATTCGGTTGTGCTTGCCTATCTGAGGGAGCGGGCCTATAATTACTACTTGGAGAAAGCTTATAAAACGTTCGTTCTACCTTCTGATGTAGAAGAATATTATAAACAGACCGGTAATACACGTTCCTCAGCGGCCAAACCGTCAAGCGTTCTTCCGGGAATGATCAGTCCGGATCATTATAAACTGTATTACGCGGCCAGGGAATTGCACGCCGATTTACTGCAACATAATCCGCAGCTGCAAATCATCTTGAATGATTCGCTGATAACCGCAGAAGCGAAAAGGATCGAATGGGAACATCCGATACGGATGTTTGTACCGGCTCGGTTTTGATAATGTACAACAGGTAAAAGGCAACATGGCAGAAGTTCAGTTTCAGAATATAACAAAGACTTTTGGTCAAACCGAAGTATTAACAGACATATCTCTGGATATTGCGGATGGTGAATTTTGTGTGTTTGTCGGGCCGTCGGGTTGTGGAAAATCAACTACTTTGCGAATCCTGGCTGGTCTGGAGATGCCCACATCCGGTCGCGTGTTTATCGACCAAAAGGATGTTACCGATATTGCGCCCAAAGACCGCGACATAGCAATGGTATTTCAGAATTATGCTTTGTATCCGCACATGACGGTTTTTGAGAACATGGCTTTTGGTTTGAAAATGCGGAAATTTTCCAAACCGGAAATACAACAACGTGTGGAAGAAGCGGCAGAAATACTAAGTTTGAAAGAGTTGCTTTCCCGCAAACCGAAAGCACTATCCGGCGGCCAGCGGCAGCGGGTGGCTTTGGGAAGAGCCATTGTGCGTAAACCCAAAGTATTTCTCTTTGATGAACCGTTGTCCAATCTGGATGCCAAACTACGAGTACAGATGCGCATTGAAATAAAAAAACTGCACCAAAGGTTGGAGACAACGATGGTCTATGTAACCCATGATCAGATAGAAGCGATGACCATGGGCCAGCGCATAGTTGTGATGAATAAGGGCTACATACAACAAGCCGATGAGCCATTACGAGTGTACAATTATCCTAAAAATATGTTTGTGGCGGGTTTTATCGGCAGCCCGGCTATGAATTTTATGGATGTGTATTCCGAAAAAGGTCGGGTGATCATAGACGGGATGGAAACCGTTCTACAATATCCGCTTTCCGAATCAACAGGGAAACAGTTAATTATGGGCGTACGGCCGGAACATATCTATATGGCAGATTCGCAATCCGGATTACCGGCCTATGTGGAGTTGGTAGAACTTTTAGGAGATCATGTACTTGCCCGCTTAAAAATTAAAACCTGTCATATTACGGCTCGTTTCCCTTCCACAGAGGCGATACACCCGGGCGAGCGCATCTTTATCGGCTTTAAAGAAGACAAAATATATTTTTTTGATAAAAAAAGCGGCAAGAGATTATAAATGAATTAACTATTTACTTGTCCAAAATAGGAATTATCTTTTCATCTTAATAACACTATTTGTCAACTTATCTTATTTGCGCTATTGCGGACAGGCAATTTCTTTTTCGTCGCTGTAACAAAAAGGAACAGGAAAATAAAATTACTATTTTGGATAGGTGCGACCTTTCCTTATTTATATTTTTTACCAGTCGATCTCAAATCCCTTCACCTCTGTATTCACCGGTGCATCCACATCAAAGGTAAACAGCTTCTGCGGTTTGGTCAACCGTACGATCATCACTTCCTTGATGCGGCTGAGAGGTACAATCTGATCACCCATGCCGTTGGTTCCCTTTTGACTGGACCAGTACACCACGTTTTTTGTGCCGTCCTCTGCTTTGTACCATCCCAGAAAAACCACCGAATGCCCTATGCCGCTTTTCCAGGAAATATTCATAAAGTCTCCGGAACGAGCCTCCTGCGGCTTAACCACTTCGCCCATCCCGCTGTACTGTACCAGCGCGAAATGATTGCCGTATCCGTCGGCATTCCACCAGCCCCAAAATTTAACGTGATCCTCACGCCGTCCGCCGTCCGCTTCCTGCATGCGCAGCGCCTCGTAACGGGTGGAATCCAGTTGAACAAGTGAATCACCAAAGATCAGATTCAATCCTTCGATAAACGCTGCATACGATGAACCGCTGCAATAGCTGGTGGTGCGCGGGGGATCGAGCAGGGCATGATTTCCCAGCTTAAGCGTGTAGCCGATGGGCGATTCCGTAGGCACTGCTTTGATACCCGTAAAATAGCCGCCGCCGTCGGGTGCCGTGGACTGGGCTTTATCGATGCCCTGTAAAATAAATTTGTTGTACCCGGGGGCGTATTTACCGAAAATTTCCGCGTGACGGGTATGATAGGCACCGGCGGAGACATCTTCTTTGCTGAGCACTAGCCAGTTGGACGGTTGCTGCGGTTTACAGGCGAATAAATAAAATACAATAAAAAGAATGAAAAACATTTTGGGTGACATGATGCGATCCTTATTCAAGAAAGTGATTAATACAATTTACTTCATAACGATTGAAGTTGGAAATAATTGTTAAGACAAAATTAAGATGTGGTGGCTTTCTTTGAATGATTCCATCCTGTTGGACGGCTCCTTAAACCTTCCGGGTCTAAGAGACCAGGAAGGTTTTTCCCTTTATGAAAAAAACTATTTTTTGATATATGTAAAGCACGCTAAACAAAATGTAAAAAACACTTGACATACAAAAATAATTTCGTATCTTTCATGTAAAGCAAGCTTTACAGAAACAAAACAAGGAAATCAAAAGCGATGAAATTGGGTAATAATCTTAAAATATTACGCATTCAAAATGGCAATATGACACAGGAGGCCCTGGCCAAAGCGATTGGCGTTTCGCGGCAGACCATCATATCACTGGAACGCGGCCGCTACATGCCTTCCACTTTGCTGGCCCTGCGTCTGGCGCGTTTTTTTAACAAACCGCTGGAAGATGTTTTTTTTATCATTGATGAAGAGCAACCCTTATCATAAAGGAGTCCCCAAATGGAAGAGAAGACTATAAAAATCATTTTGATTGTCGTTATACTGGCGGCGGTTATCGCGGCAATTATCATTCCCCGAAGTGGGTTAAGGAAATACTTAAGAATGAACGAGACTCTGTTCGTAACCACCAATGTGCTGGGTACGATCTGCGGCCTGGCCGGCCTCGTACTTTCCATTATAATGCCGGCAACCGTTATCCGTTTGCATTTATGGGAACTGATCATTTTGCCATTTGCTCTTATTTATATGTACTGGCTGATGATAGCCGACGCTCAAAAAAAGGAACAAGTGCTTGATGAAAAACAGGAATTCAACATGTCCGGGGGCGCGGTCGTTTCCTGGTGTGTTTCCATTGTTTTTATGGGATTGGTTTTCAGCCAGTATCAGAATGGAAATCTGAGCGGCGGCGTCTGGTTTTTGCTGTTCTTTTTCCAGACCCTGACAGTTTTCTCAGCGGCAACGCTATATTTTTATAAGTATAAATAAAACAGGATGTAATGTACGGATATGCTCTAGCTTTGCCGGGTTGGAGCCCTGCGGGTTTTGAGGCGTTTACACCATATTTGTCTTTTCAGAATACCTTTGAGCCGGATATAATTTTCAAAACTCTTTATTTAGCCTGCCGTTTCTGTTATATTTGCACACGTCAAAATCGGAGTGTGTTTAATGAAGACAGTGCGGTATGAAGAAAAAACAGAACGGTTTACCTCTCTTTCCTTATATAAATATCTGGATGAAACGCAGCGGGAATTTTTATTGGACCTGGCCCATCGTTTTCGTTTTACGTTTCAGGAATTTCGTCAAACGGTAGAGGCCTGCCGCGACCTGGAAATGTGGAACGGGAATAAAGACGCTTTCCGTTTGTGGGTGGAAAATCAGTTTGGCAAAAAGTGGTCTGATGATACGATCAAAACCGATAAAAAGGCGTTTCTAAAGGTCTTGCGCAGCTATATGACGGAGCTTAAAAACCGACCGAAACACTATTCCGATGTAACTTTCCTGCCCAAACCGCATGCAGAAAAGAAACCGCTGGTTTTGGAAAAAAGCGATAAACAGATTTTCGGCTGGTGTCCGGTGGCCTCGGAAAAAACGGTGTGCTGCAATCTGCGCACGATCGACGCCGTAGAAAGCTGCGCCTTCGGATGCAGCTATTGCACCATCCAAACGTTTTATAGCGACCGTTACGTGTTTGACGCGGAACTGGCCAAAAAACTGGAACAGATTCCCATCGATCCCGGCCGGTTTTACCACATCGGTACGGGGCAGTCATCGGACTCCCTGGTGTGGGGCAACCGTAACGGCATGTTGGATGATCTGACGGTTTTTGCCCGCAAACATCCGAACGTGCTGTTGGAGTTTAAAACCAAATCGGATAAGGTGGATTATTTTCTGCAAAACCGGGTGCCGCCCAACATAGTATTAAGCTGGTCGCTCAATCCGCAAATCATCATCGATCGCGAGGAGCATTTTACTGCCGGCCTCGATGAACGTTTAAACGCCGCGCGAGCCGTAGCCGAACGGGGTATAAAAGTGGCTTTTCATTTCCATCCTATCATTTATTATGACGGATGGGAACGGGATTATCCGGATATAGCCCGGCGTTTGCAAGAGATGTTTCGACCACAGGACGTTCTGTTCATTTCTTTTGGCTCGGTCACTTTTATTAAACCGGTGATTAAGAAAATTCGTAAAAGGGGTATAACGTCAAAAATATTGCAGATGGATTTTGTTACCGATCCGCACGGTAAACTGACGTATTCGGACGACATAAAAATCCGTAAATTCCGACAGATGTACCATTCTTTTACGCAGTGGCATGACAAGGTGTTTTTTTATCTATGTATGGAAAAAGCCGCTATCTGGAAAGCCGTTTTCGGTCGGGTTTATGAGACCAATGAAGATTTTGAAGCGGATATGATGCGCCATTGTATGAGCAAAATTGACAAAGGTCATAGGATTCTGAATGAAATATTGCAATACTAAAGTTTTTAGATTAAACTATTAAAAAATTTCATTTTAAACCCTAAGAGATTTTAGAGATGCAGAAAGCACTAACCATAAGAAAGCCCGGCGTAGCCGGTTTGTTTTACTCCGGTAAGAAGGAAACCCTGGAACGGGAAGTGGCCATTTATCTGGAATCAGCGACACAAATGGAAATTGTAAACCGGGTTTACGGCCTGGTGTCGCCGCACGCCGGATATATGTATTCCGGAGGCGTGGCTGCGCGTTCATACAGACAGATTGTAGATCGTGAATTTGAGGTAGTGGTGGTCATTGCGCCCAGCCATCACGTTTATTTCGAAGAAATATCGGTCTATGACGGCGACGCCTATCGAACGCCGCTGGGGGATATTCCCGTTCATAAAGAATTGGCCCGGGAACTGGCCAATAAACATCCCAATCTGATTTATTCGTCTATCGGTCACGAAGGCGACGAGCATTCTCTGGAAGTGCAGCTGCCTTTTTTACAGCATGTGCTTGGGGATTTCCGCCTGATAGCGATTGTGATGGGTAATCAGGATCATGCCAATATCATGGTTCTGGCTGATGCTCTAACGGAGCTGTTGAAAGGCAAACAGGCGCTCATTGTGGCCAGCTCCGATTTATCGCACTATCATAGCAGCGATAAGGCTAACGTGTTGGATAATGTGGTGGTTGAACACATCAATAATTTTGACGAGGACAGGCTGGAGGAGGACCTGCAGCGCGGGCTGTGCGAAATGTGCGGCGGCGGTCCGGTCATCGCGATGATGAAAGCCTGCCGCAACCTGGGCGCCAATAAATCCAAAGTGCTCATTTATCGCAACTCCGGCGATGTTACCGGCGAGCGCAGTCAGGTGGTGGGTTACCTTTCGGCGATGATATATAAATAAATCTTTTACGAAACAATTCCCGGCTGGAAACGTTTTCTATAATTCGGTTATCTTACAGTTAAAATAATACGGAGATGCATAGAATGAAAAAAAGCTACATTGTCGGCGGAATTATTGTTCTGCTGCTGGTCATCGTTTTTGTTACGTTCAAAAATGCTTACAATAATTTTGTTACCATGGAAGAGGAAGTCAACCAGCGCTGGGCGCAGGTGGAAAATGTTTATCAACGCCGCGCCGATCTGATTCCCAATCTGGTGGAGGTGGTAAAGGGCTACGCCAAACACGAAAAAGAAACCCTGCAGGGGGTAGTGGAAGCCCGGTCTAAAGTAGGCGGCCAAATCAATGTGGGACCGGAAATCCTCAACAATCCGCAGGCTTTTGCCAAATTCCAGCAGGCCCAATCCGCCCTTAGTTCGGCCTTGCAGCGTCTGATGGTGGTCGTGGAGCGATATCCCGATTTAAAGGCCGATAAACGATTTGGCGATCTGCAAACCCAGCTGGAAGGTACGGAAAACCGCATTGCCGTGGAACGTAAACGCTTCAATGAAGCGGTGCAAAAATATAATACATCCATCCGTCGTTTCCCTTCCAACATTATCGCGGCCATGTTCGGCTTCGAAAAGAAAATGTATTTTCAGGCCGAAGCCGGCGCGGAAAAAGCGCCCAAGGTGAAGTTTTAGGAACGGGGAATTGTTGGATTGATGAATTGTTGAATTATTGCGGCAGTTCACCATACAATCAAGAGTACTTGCTAAAATTCCCCTTAGAAAAGCGCCTGTCCCGCAGCGGCGGGCGGGTTAGGGGGGTGTAAAATTATCTGATGTATTCATAATCTATTGCAAGCCCCCTTCGCTTTAATCCGAAAGGCCGCTGCGCGAAAGCCTTGACAGAGGTAAATGACTAATAAGAGACACTGGAAAGAATATTATGATGTACAAATTGTGTTATGTGATTTTAATACCGGTTTTGTTTGCTTTTGCCGCCGGCGACCTGCCCGAAAAGCCGCAATCCTGGGTAAACGATTACGCCGATGTGCTGACCCCGGCGCAGGAAAACGAACTGGACGCCATGCTGTCCGGGCTGGAGCAGCGCTCTTCCAACCAGATTTTTGTCGCGCTGTTTTCCAAACTACCCGAGGACTATTATCTGGAAGATTATGCGGTAAAACTGTTTGAAAAATGGAAGCCGGGTTTGCCGGGTAAAGACAACGGCGTCCTGCTGCTGGTCTTTATCGAAGATCGCAAGATCCGCATCGAGGTGGGTTACGGCCTGGAGGACGTGATTACGGACGCCCAATCCGGGACGGTGATACGCGAGTACATGGCGCCCTATTTTCGCAAGGGCGATTATTATGGCGGGATAAAGGCGGCTCTGGAAGTGTTGATTCCCGCGGCGGAAGGCAAATATAAGATACCCGTTAAAAGCAAAAAGAAAAAGAAAAATTCGGGCAGCGTCCTTCCGCTCATCGTTTTCCTGATTATTTTCTTCATTCTTTTCCTTCGCCGCGGGCGTTCCAGCGGTATCGGTACGCGGCGGCGCGGCGGCCTGGCCGGGCCGATTGTCTTTTGGGGCGGATTTGGCGGCGGTTCTTCCGGCGGTGGAGGCGGATTTGGCGGCGGCGGCTTTGGTGGAGGTTTCGGCGGTATGTCCGGCGGCGGCGGGGCCAGCGGGGGCTGGTAATAAGCGGGGCTAAATTAATTGAATACTTGAATGGATGGATTGATGATATGATATCGGTAAAAAAGTTTTTTACAAAAGAAGAAAAAGAACACATTGTTGAAGCCATTCGGGAGGCGGAAAAAGAGACCTCGGGCGAAATCCGCCTGCATCTGGAAACAGTCTGCAAAGGCGATCCGCTGGAGCGGGCTATGAAGTTATTCCAAAAACTCAAAATGTTCCAAACCGAACAACGCAACGGCGTGATTATTTACCTGGCGGTAAAAGACCGTAAATTCGCCATTTACGGCGATAAGGGCATTAACGAAGTCGTCCCGGAAAATTTTTGGGAAGACGTTAAGGAAGAGATGCGCGAGGAATTTGTAAAAGGCGCTTTTGCCGATGGCGTGGTAAAAGGTATCCGGCGCGTTGGCGAAAAACTGAAAGAGTACTTCCCCTACCAAACCGACGACGTAAACGAGCTGTCCGACGATATTTCTTTTGGCGAATAAGGTTTAACCCGCTATACGTGCAAACCAGCGCATTAAACGTAGTAGAGAATTAACATATATTCCGAATAAACGCAATGCGTTTATCGGGATGTTCACTTCCATTAAAAAAGAAAAAATGCCAAGAAATTTTGATACAGAAATAAGAGAAGTATTTAACAAAAAATACTTGAAAGTATTTATTAGAGACCTAACTCGAATAAATGAGATCCAAGCGTTTCTGGAAGGATTGAATTGCACAAGAACTGTAAATATTTCAAACAGTACAAGTAGAAGTAGTCCACATCAAAATTTGACTGTTTACCCTTCAAGAGTTTATGATATTGAAGAAGTACAAAGAGAAGTAACCGTTGCTTTGGAAAGTTATTTTACAGGAAGTCCAGTTGACCCTGATTTTGTCGAAGAAGGAATATCCTCAATTAGCGATAATGCATATTCTCAAATAATTGATTATATAAATTTACTTGGACGAAATTTAGAAAAGTCAAGAGATTTAAGAGTGAATTTTGACGAAGAAAGAAGTAGAGATTATTTTCTTCCATTTTTAAATTCGATATCCAGAAATCATGTTGCTACTGGCGAAACATTCAATGGAATTGGAAGAACGGACATCCTAATTCAAAACGAACATGGAGAAAATGTGTTTATTGGCGAGTGTAAAATTTGGAGAGGTCAAGCACAATTTACAGACGCAATAAATCAACTTCTTGATAGATATGTGAATTGGAGGGATGAAAAAATTGCTCTAATGATTTTTAACAAAACCGTTCAAAATTTTACTGATGTAATTGAAAAAGCAAAAGAAGCAATGGAAAATCATCCAAACTTTCACAGTTTCATTCGAGAAAGAAATAGTACTTCTTTTTCTTACTTATTCAAGCATCCAGAAGATAATAAACGAACAATAAAGATTGAATTAATGTTATTTGATTTTACCTGAAAATAAAACGGAAGTGAACAATGTATATAAGGCATTGGGCAAGTGATAGTTAAATTAAACATTATGAACATAAATAAAAGGCATAGTAAGTTGAAAAGTCAGTGCAATAAAACGCCCAACGCCTCATATACTCACCGTTATACTTAATTGAATTGTGGGCTAGAAAGTATTAAATATTTCATTGATTTATTAATAAAAGATATGACTCGAATATACACAAAACCTAAAACTTTTGGAGGCTCAACAAAAGAGGGAAGCCCTTATTGGACATTTAAAAAAGATATAAAAGAGGCTTTCAAAAATCACAAGAAATTAAATTCAGAATTTGGAATTAAAATAAAATTATTTCTTGATAAGTCAAGAGTTGGCAAGAATAGGAATGATCTAGATAATTTTCTAAAACCGATTATTGATGCACTAAACGAGATATCAGTTATAGAAGAACATAAAATGAAATCTATAAAGATAGAAAGAATATTAGTTGATAATACTAAGAATGAAGGGGTAGATGTAACTTTTCTATAACGTCCACAATTCAACTTTGATTTTTTGCCTTCGACATCGTCGCACTAAAAATTAATCCCTGTCGGGAGAGCATAACAGCAATTTAACGGTTCCGCTTATTACATACGCTCCACCCAAATTCTCTTCGCTACGCTCCGAAAACTTCGTTAAATTGCGGATGTTGTGTGCAAGCAGAAGAAACGAAATAATGAGTTGTGAAATTATAAATACAAAACTTGGAAAAATTGAATACTATTCAGAAGGAAAAGGTGTTCCGGTTTTGTTTGTGCATGGGGGACATTCAAATTGCCATGAATTTCTTTGCAAGAAAGGATTTGATTTAGAAAAATTTCATTTGATTATTCCTTCTCGTCCCGGATACGGTAGAACGCCATTGGATAATACTAAAACCCCAAAGCAGGCAGCTAATTTAATTATAGAATTATTAAACCATTTATCAATAGACAATGTGATTGTTTATGGAATATCTGCTGGTGGTTTAACAGCAATAGAATTGGCTGCAAATTATCCTGATAGAGTGAAAAAATTAATTCTAGCCTCGGCTGTTTCCAAAAGATGGCTCGATGAAGATGAGAAGATTTATAAAATAACTCAAATAATTTTCAATCCCAAAACGGAAAGAATCACATGGGGAATTGTGAGGATATTTTCAAAGATTTTTCCGTATATGATAGCAAAGAGTTTTTATACACAATTCTCAAAAAATCCGATTCATAAACTAAAGATGAAAGACATACAAGAACTGCTCTTATCAATGAAACACTACAATTCTAAGATGGGGTTTTTAAATGATATTAGTCAAAATATTAATGTTGAAATACTTAAAAATATTAAATGTTCAACTTTAATAATTCATAGTAAAAATGATAATAGTGTTCCATTTGAGCACGCTTTATATTCAAAAAAAATGATTGAGAATACAAAACTTATTGAATTAAATAATGAATGGGGACACTTATTTTGGATTGGAACAGACTCGAAAAAGTCGATAGAAAAAACAATTGAATTTATTGAAGAATAAAATGCCAGTAAACAACAATGTATATAAAAAATAGGCGAGATAGTAGTAATATCAGGGCTTGTAGCCCGTTCGAGCTTTCTTGTAAATTGAAAGTTTCGTGCTTCGAAATCGCCTACTTTTCTTATACCAACCGTTACCCGCAAGCATAATAACCGAAAATAATGGAGAATAAAATGGAACATATAAACCCAGATGGATTGATTAAAAATCCTGCATTTTCTCAAATCGTTACAACAGAAGGAAAGGGGAAAACAATTTATATCGGTGGGCAGAATGCGGTAAATGAAAAACGTGAAATTGTTGGAAAAGGCGACATATTGAAACAGGCAGAACAAGTAATGAAAAATCTCGAAATTGCACTTCAATCTTGCGGAGCAAATTTTGATAATTTAGTAAAACTGAATATTCATATCGTTCAAGGACAAAATGCTTATGGCGCGTTTCAAGTCTCACAAAAATTTTTAGGTCAGAATAGTAAACCACCGACAATTACTGTTTTATATGTTGCGGGATTAATCAATCCGGATTTTTTATTAGAAATTGACGCAATTGCGTTTTTACCGAGAGATTAAGAAAATGGAAAATCAAATAGGAAAAACAAAAGACGTAGGATTTCAATTCGGAATTAGGAAAACAATATCTGTTTCGACTGAAAAAGTATGGGATTTTCTATTTTCGGAAAACGGTTTGAAAATTTGGCTTGGAAATTTATATACTAAACTCGAATTGAAAAAGGAATTTGAAACTGAAAATGGAATAACAGGACTTGTTCGAGTTTTTAAACCAAATTCACATATTCGCCTGAATTGGAAACCGAAAACTTGGGAAAATATGTCAACGGTTCAAATTCGAGTAATTGGAAATGAAAATAAAACTACAATTGCAATCCATCAAGAAAAATTATTGAACTCGGAACAGCGAACGGAAATGAAAGAATATTGGACAGAAATAATAAAGAAATTAACGAATGAAATGAATAAAGCCGGCAGGTAACAATAGCTATACGCAATGCGGGATTAAATACTAAAAATGAACGAGTTAACTATAATTAATCAATTGGAGAAATTGAAGTGCTCCGAAAACCCGCACTACGCTTATACTCACCGTAGCTGTCGTTAAATTAAAATGGTTCTTCATATCGCTAATTTTATTCTCAATCTTTTTCAGGGCAAATACACAATCTATAGAGTCAAAATTTAAGGATTTGACCCGTGAATGAAAAATAGATTGTTCATCGTATCAAGTTTGATAATTGCAACAGTGGGTTTTTTCATTTTCCTGCATTCAAATAACTCAATTAACAAATCGGCAAAGATTGATAAAATAATCATCGAAACAAGCAACTTGACCGGTTGTGATTTATTTTATACGTGATTGGTGTACGCTTTGATGTTTATAAATTGCAGAAAGCTTTTATTAGCCACATAGCCATTTCTTCATTAAATTAGAATGCCGTGCAGTAAAGCTGCTTAACCTACAATAACAAAATAACACATATACTGTATGCAAAGTCAAAAAAATACATTACTCCTCATCGCCGGCGAACCATCGGGCGACGCCCATGCCGCGGCGCTGATTAAGGAACTGCAAACCATGCGCGGCGGTCTTTCCGTTTTCGGTATCGGCGGAGAGGCCCTGGTCGCAACCGGTATGGAATTGTTGTATCATATTAAGGATATGGCTTTTCTGGGCCTCAGCGAAGTGATCAAACATCTGCCCTTTATCCGCCGGGTACAAAACGATTTGCTGGAAAGAGCCCGCAAAGAAAAACCGTCTTGCGCCATTTTGGTCGATTACCCGGGATTTAACCTGCGTATGGCGCGATCGTTAAAAAAAATGGGCATCCCGGTTGTCTATTACATCAGTCCCCAGCTCTGGGCCTGGGGCAGGGGGCGGGTGAAAAAAATCCGCCGCTATGTGGACAAGATGCTGGTCGTTTTTCCCTTTGAAGTGGATTTTTACCGTCAGTACGGCATCGAAGCCGTTTATGTGGGGCATCCTTTGGCGGATAAACACGCCGGCCGTGTGCCGCAGGAACCCAAATCCGTCGATCCCCGCAATATAACCATCGGTTTGCTGCCCGGGAGCCGTAAGCAGGAAGTGGAGAGCCTGCTGCCCGATATGGTACGGGCGGTGCGTATTCTGTATGAAGAACAAAAGATCAAACGGGCGCAAATCGTCAAAGTGGAACATCTGCCGGAAGAATTGTATGCCGGCTGTCTGGCGGCGTCGGATTCGTTTATCGGGATAACGGAGGAAGCGCTGCATCAGTGCCTGCCGCGCTATGACGCGGTTTTTGTGGCTTCCGGTACGGCCACTCTGGAAACCGGCTATTACGGCGTGCCGATGGTTGTGGTGTACAAGGTCAACAAACTCACTTATTTTCTGGCCAAACGACTGGTTAAACTGGACAGTATTGCGCTCGTGAATATCGTGGCCGGAAGCAAAGTGGCGCCGGAATTGATTCAGGACGCTTTTACGCCGCAGATTGCCGCCCGGGAGCTGGAGATTATGCTCATACCGGAAAAAAACCGTGAAATCCGCGAAAATTTGTTAATAATTCGCGAGAAACTTGGAGAAACCGGCGCTTCCCGGCGGGCGGCGACCGAAGTAAATACGTTTATTCAAAATGTTTGAACATATCGAACTGATCGAACAACAATTTCAATTCGGCGAAAAAACGCTCACCATCAAACGGGTCAAAAATCTCGATGATATGGTGGATCGGGTCAGCGACGCGGACTTTGCGGAGGATGAACGTTTGCCCTACTGGGCGGAGCTCTGGCCGTCCGCCGAGGCGCTCAGTCGTTTTCTGTTCCAGAATCCGCATCTGGTTGCGGGACGTTCGGTTTTGGAATTGGGCTGCGGCCTGGGCCTAACGTCGCTCAGCCTGGCTTGTCAAAAGCCGCGGGAATTGCTGGTTACCGATTATGAGCAGGATGCGCTGGATTTGACGGCGTTAAATTTTAAATTAAATGGAATGCCTGCGCCGCAGCGCCAATTGATGGACTGGCGCCGGCCACAGTGTGCCGGTTTGTATGACTGCATCACGGCCTCGGATGTGGTGTACGAAGAACGGTTCTTCCATCCTCTCATTCGTGTGTTCCGTCAATGCCTGAAGGCAGACGGGCACATTATATTAGCCGAACCGAATCGCGCGGTTGCCCGCTCCTTCTTTTCTTTACTGCGCGAAGAAGGGTACGGTTTTGAAAGGATACCGCAGACGGTAATGCAGGAGGGCCGGTCCATACAGGTTAGCATTTATATCATTCGCCGGATTTGAGGCCGGCCGGGTGGAAATCGGTTCCCTGCTTTCGTAACTTCTTGGCCATCTTATGAAACAAAAAGATATGAATAAACCAAAGATTCTCGTTATCGATGATGATCGCGTTCATCTGGAAGGTATGGTCGTCCTTTTGGAAGATGAAGATTATAAGGTCGATGAGGCGGATTCCGCCGAGGCGGCCCTTAAGCTCATCTATAAAAACAGTTACGATCTGATTATCACCGATTATAAAATGCAGAAAATAGACGGCATGGAACTGCTGAAAATGATCAATGATTTCGATCCCATGCTCAAGGTTATCATGGTTACGGGATACAGTTCCATCGAAGACGCCGTAAAAGCCATCCATTTGGGCGCGCTGGATTATATCCCCAAACCGGTCGATCCGGTAAAGCTGAAAGAAGTGGTGCGCCGCGCGTTGAGCGTCCCCGTGCTGAAAACGGACACAGGGGAAATACCGGAACGCTATATTTATTTTGGAGAAATGGTGGGCAAATCGCGCGGGATGAAACAGATCGTGAAAAAAATTAACGAAATTGCCAACATTGATGTTTCCGTTTTGATTTACGGTGAAAGCGGAACGGGCAAAGAACTGGTCGCCCGCGCTCTGCATAATGCTTCATCCCGTAAAAGCGGGCCGTTCATAGCCGTGAACACAGGAGCCATCGCCAGGGACCTGATCAGCTCCGAACTGTTTGGGCATGAGAAAGGCGCTTTCACCGGCGCCACGGATTCCAAAAAGGGCAAATTTGAGGAGGCCGACGGCGGCACATTGTTTCTGGATGAAATCAGTTCCATGAGCGAGCAGGTGCAAATTGCCCTGCTGCGTGTTCTGGAAACGAATCAAATAGAACGGTTGGGGAGTAACCGAACCATTCCGGTAAATGTACGCATCGTTGCCGCAACCAATGTTAACCTGGATGACCTGATTGGCGAAGGAAAATTCCGCGAGGATTTATATTACCGGCTCAACGTGTATAATATCGAATTACCGCCCTTACGCGAACGGCAGGAAGATATTCCCCTCATCGTGGACTATTATATCGATCGTTTTAACCGTCAGTATGGAAAACGCATTGCCGGCGTGGATGAAGAAGCCATGCGCTGCTTAAGCGAGTACACTTGGCCGGGCAATATCCGGGAACTGCGCAACCTTGTTTTGCGCTCTATGATTTCCGCCCGCGAGGTGATCAAGAAAAAAGATTTACCGGAAGCGGTGGCCAAAGGCACAAAACCGGGGCAGGAAATCCGCATTCAGGCCGGAACCCCGCTTCCGGATATCGAACGCATGTCCATTATTAAAACGCTGCAAATGGCCCGCGGCAACAAATTAAAGGCCGCCGAAATGCTGGGTATCAGCCGCCGCTCGCTCTACAACAAATTAGAAGAATATAATATTGATGAAGAAGAATACAGTTGATCCTTCCGGGTTTTACCATGCCCTGTGCCATTCGGAAAAAGATTTAAAGAAACACATCCGTTCCAAACTTACCGCCCATAAACCGCGCCGCTATATTTATAAAGACGCGCCCTATACCGAAGCGGCCGTATTGATTCCCATATTTTTTAAAGATGGTCAGGCGCATGTTTTGTTTACCCGTCGTACCGAAATCGTTGAACATCACAAAGGGCAGGTTTCGTTTCCGGGGGGTAAACGGGATGAAACGGATACGGATTTGCTGACCACCGCATTGCGTGAGAGTGAAGAGGAAGTGGGATTGCAGTCCGATGACGTAACCATACTGGGCCAAACCGACGTCTTTTTAACCAATACACACTATCTGGTAACGCCCTATGTGGGTTTTTTTCCCTATCCCTACAATTTTAAAATCAGTCGCGGCGAAATTGCTCATTTGATCGAAACGCCCCTGCTGCATTTGATGCAGGACAGGCATTTTGAAATAAAGCCCTGGCAAAAAGGCAATGAAACCTGGATGGTACATTTTTATTATTTCAATGATGAAACCATTTGGGGCGTCACCGGATTTTTGCTCAGCAATTTCCTTTCCGTTGTTTTTGGTCTGGAACGCAATAATTTTGAAGTTAAAAATGCTCGGTAAACCCGGGAAAAAGGATTTAAAAATTCCACAAGAAATGAAACTGCTGAAAATTGCTGCCGCCTTTAATACGTCCGAACTGCTGAGCCGATTCAAAAATCGAAGAGCGGTGATGGATGGTATATCCCAGCCACAGTCGTTTTAACTGTTTCCCTCCGAAGATATCTCCGATATTAAAATCCAGTGAAAAATTAAGATAATTCATCAGGTTGCTGGGGCGATAGTTTTTACGCCGCATTTCGGCTCTTTCCACATAAGGGATGCGGTTTACGTAAGACATACCCTCAGTGGCGCCCAGCCTCCAGCGAATAGGCCAGCTAAAGGTGTAAAAAGCCTTGATGGCCACAACCGCCTCTAAAGCATAAGCCTGATTTACCGGCCAGTGATAGCCTAAACCGGTCATCAGGTAAAAATCCAAAGGGAAGCCGAACAAATTATCGGTAAGCGGGTGGCCGTAAAAAAGAGTGGTTAGCTTATTATTGGTAGTATCCTTTTTGGCGCGAAAATGGATAATATCGGCCAGGGAAGAGGGTGTGGCCCAGCCGTGGGCAAACTGTATAAAGGCTTTGGTTTTAATAACCCGTTTATCCACATAACTGCGGTCGTTGGCAAAACCGAAACCGACAAAGGTTTCGAAATTAAAATCGCGGTTAACCAATTCGGAGCTGCGTACGTTTTTATCCAAAAAAGTCAGTTTGGCCGTTCCGAAAAGATACAGATTGCTCAGCAAATGATAGTACGTCAAAACACCGGCTGACCACTCGATACCCGGCCCCACATCTGTTATAGTCAATCCGTAATAATAATTGTTAAATGCGGCGGTTTTCATCTGAGCCTGAAGATAGGTCTCAATGTGGAACAATCCGGAATGCTTTAAAAATCCGGCCCGTAAATTAGTCAGAAAATGGCCTTCCAGATCGCTTAAGGCCTCAACCTCCATATAAGACAAAGGTAATGGTTCATAATGAAACTGAAGGCCCCACAAAACATTATCGGCCATAAGCAGATTTTGATATTCTTTGGGGAAGTCGAAAAAACGCATCCGCCCCATGGCGCTCAATTTCCAGTTATCCGCTTTGTAAAACGCATATCCGCCTTCTATCCCTCTTAAGAAGAAGCGTTCTCCTTCAAAAAACATCATTGGTACAAAGCTGGCCACGGTACGGTCGCCGGTGGCAAAAGGAATGGTGGCGTATCGAAGCAAGGCACCGATGGCCCAATCCTGTTCTATGTATTCGTTCTCTGCTGTTTCTTGCGCAAAAAGAATGGAGACAAAAGCTGATAAGATAAGAACAAAAAGCATCTTCCTTAAAAACATAGTTCACCCTCATGTTTTTTATTCTGTGTGATAAAATGAATATATTGATTTTTCCTGTTCAAAGAAATAGCTAAATAATGTTGGATCTGCGATAAGCAGCCGGCTTTAGGAAACATATTGGTGATATGTCGATTTCGATAAAATAAAAATTTGAAAAATATTTCAATCATTCTTGCTAAAAGTTTATAATTTACAAAACAGCGTGTCTGTCAATTCCAAAGAAACCCTAAGAGCGATAAAAATCACTTGTTTTTTCTCTGTAAATAACGGAAATTCTTGTGCGTTCTTTTATCGTTTAAGTAAAGGCGCAAAATGAAGCTCAGGGCCGGTGTATGCCGGGTGTATTTTTGTCCAAACATTGGAGTCAATTAATGAAGTATAGTTTTCTTGTTATGTTCAGTTTTTTTACAATCCTGTCCGCGCAAGGGGTGCATGATTGGCAAACCATTACCAATATGAATGACGTCACCGACCTGGTTGTTGAAAACGAGGCTGTATGGGTGGCCACGACGGGCGGCTTGTATCGCTATGATCGGCAATCGAATGAGATTGAACAATTCAACAATCTCGACGGCTTGTATTCTCTTACCAAGCGTGCCGTCGCTGTGGACAGCCATGGCAATGTACTTACGGGAGGGGCTGATGGTTTGATCGAAGTGTACGATAAGAGTGAAGATGCCTGGAGCCAGGTGTTCGCCCTGCAAGGCAATCTTATAGAAGATATCCTGTTCAAAAACGATACGCTTTGGGTTACGGCAGATAAAGGATTGGCGGTCTTTTTTTGGAATGGAAACGGATATACATTCAAAGATTATTTTGTTAATTTCCCCATATTGATCAATTCGGTTCGTTACGTGCAGCGATTTGCCGGAAGGGTTTGGGTGGGAACCGATCAGGGCTTGTTAAGCGCACCCTCCGATTTAAACAAATATACCATAAACGATCCGGCCAATTGGATATTGTACGACAAATCCGATGGCATGTCGGACAATACGATTTATGATTTGCAGGTTATCGATAATTTGCTCTGGATTGGCACAGGTTCGGGTTTAATGACCATGGATGGGAAATTGAATTTACAGCGCGAGTCGGCCTGGGGAAATATGGCCGCCCATTTTATCGCCCGCTCTTCCGATCCGGGGAAATACTATGTGTCAAGCGGAAGTCGTTATTACAGCTACATTTCACAAAATACGCCTGTTCAAGAGAAGGGTTTCTCTCGAAAAATATCTGTTATGCGTACGGATGAGACCGGTGATATATGGCTGGGATTAGAAAAGGACGGGTTGTTCTATGTGGGATGGGATAAACCTCTTTTACTGAACACCCCCAAACACATCATCACAAAATATGCCATGATCGACAGTAAAAAGCGCATTTGGGGCAGCACTGGCAAACCACACAGTTATGCCGGTGAAGGATATTTTCTATATCAGGATGGTATTTGGCATAATATAGTATTCAATGACAACCGGTGGTTTAAAGTGAGTCACACGGTAGCCATATATGAAGATCAATATAGTAATGTCTGGATAGGAACATGGGGCGGCGGTGCAATGGTCTATAAGAATACCGGCGATATTGCCTTTTTCCATGATTTTCCCGATACCGGACGGATGATTACCGATACCTATAAAGAACGCATCATAGAACCGATGGATAATCAATATACTTTTACCGGTTATTTCAAAGGATTTCCGGGAGATGAACTCTATGAAATTATTCCGGCATTTAAAGAAGATGATTATAACCGTCTTTGGTTTGTAAACTACTGGGCGGCAAATGATCATCTTCTTGCTGTGGCGCCCTATGAAGGAAGTTTTATCACTCTTGATAAGGAACAATGGGCTTATTTTGGCAAAGCCGACGGTATCAATGCCTCGGAAGGAGGAATAAATACAATCGATTTTGATGACTTCGGCCGGGTGTGGATTGGCACCTATCTTGATGGAGTCTATATTCTCGATTATAATAACACTTTGTACGATAAAAGCGACGACAGTATCTATCATTTAGTGGTAAACGATAATCTTTACAGCAACCAGATTAACTCCATTGCCGTAGATCAGGACGGGATTGTCTGGATCGGAACACCGTCCGGTCTAAATTCCTATGATGGTGTAAATGTGTATAAGCACGTGGGCGATAAAAACGGCCTTACCGGCCCGCTGGAAAATCAGATTAATGGTATTTTTGTTGATAAATATAACAATCGCTGGTTTGCGACATCCGGAGGGCTGAGCGTATTACGTGCCGGTAAAAGTCCCTGGGACGCCAATGCCTGGATTGGATATACAAGTGCCAACAGCGGTTTGGTGAATAACAATGTACACAGCGTCTTCGTGGATAACCGAACCGGGCAAGCCGTGCTGGCCACCGATAACGGAATATCCGTTTTCCGTGGGTCTTTTGCCCAAATCAAAGATGATTATAATAATACCATTGGCGGCCCAAATCCCTATGTGATAAACGGCGGGCAGGATTATTATATTCTGAAATTCTTAAAACAGAGCTCCTCGGTTAAAATTTTCAGTATGAACGGAAGGTTGGTACGTGAATTAACTGCGGAAAACGGTTTCGTTGATGGGAGCCGGGCCCGCTGGGACGGCAGGGATGAGCAGGGGAATCTGGTTCCCACCGGTATTTATCTATATACAGCTTATGACGAAGAAGGACAATCCGTAGCAGGAAAAATTGCAGTAGTACGGAAATAAATATGATCGAATCGCTTTATATTAAAAACTTTATCCTCGTTGATGAAATTGAAATTCAGTTTGAACAGGGATTCAATATTCTTACAGGTGAAACCGGAGCCGGGAAATCCATTATCGTGCGGGCAATGAGCCAGCTCTGCGGCGAACGGGGCAGCCCGGATCTTGTGAGACGCGATGCAACCAAAGCCGTTATCGAGGCATTTATACGTACAACCGATAGTGCCGGCGTAAACGACTTCCTCCGGAATGAACAGATTGAACAACAGACAGCGGATACCATCATATTGCGTAAAGAGATTTACGCGAACGGAGCCTCAAGGATTTTCATCAACGATTCGCCGGTTACTCTAAATCGTCTCACTCAACTCAGTGCTTTACTGGTCGATTTGCACGGCCAGCATCAGCACCAGCGTTTACTTTATCCGGATAGTCATCTGCATTATCTGGATGAGTTTGCCGGTCTCACTTCACTTGCCGAACAATTCAAAACTCAATTACAGGCCTACCGTCAGGCCTTGCGCGAATATGAACAGCTGAAAGAAGAACAGCTGCACGCCTATCAGCGCCAGGATATGTACCGATACCAGTACGACGAGTTAAGCAAAGCCGAATTAAAAGAAGGCGAACTGGATGAACTGAAAGCAGAAGAAAAAAAACTATCCAACCTGGAAAACATTCATCGTTACGGTCAGGAACTGACCTCTTTGCTGTATAGCGGCGAGACCAATGCCGGGTCTATGCTGGTAAAAGCCGAAGAGGATCTGCGCTATCTAACCTCTTTTGATGAGCAGTTTAAAGCCTTCGGCGAAACTCTGGCTGAAGCCAGGCAAAACATTGAAGAAATCGGACGAACGGTTGAAGCCTATCTCAATGATTTGCAGTTCGATCCGGAACGGATGGAATTTCTGCAACGCCGCATCGGGCAAATTGAGTTTTTGCTAAAAAAGTATCAGAAAATAAGCATAGAAGAGCTCATATTACTGCATAAAGAAATCGCGGAGAAACTTGGACACATCGATCGTTTTGATGAAAAAATTGAGCAGAAAAAAGAAGAGATTGAACGCCTTCGCAAAGAATTGCTTAACACAGGATCGCAACTAACCCGTAAACGACGGGAGAAAGCCCTGCAGCTTCAGGATAAGATAACCGAAATTCTCAACGAAATCGGTATGCCGCAGGCGGTGTTCCGGATTGAGTGTGTTTATAACGAAAAAGAAAACGGCGCTTTTGAAATGGATGGCCGGCCGGTGCAGCCCATAGAGCACGGATTTGACCGTGTGATTTTTCAGGTGGCGTCCAACACCGGCGAGGCATTTAAGCCTTTGCAAAAAATTGCCTCCGGGGGAGAAATATCACGCATCATGCTGGCGCTCAAATCTGTAATGGCTCAATCGGATGCTACGCCTACGTTGGTGTTTGATGAAATTGACGCAGGTATATCCGGAAAAATCGCCCAGATAGTAGGCAGAAAAATGGCTGGTTTGGCAAAATCTCACCAGATAATATGCATCACTCATTTGCCGCAAATTGCTTCCTTTGCACACGCCCACTATCGGGTACAAAAAAGTACTGAAGAAAAACGGACGCGTGTCGAAGTAATAAAACTGAATGATGAAGAGCATATCGAGGAAATAGCGATCCTTTTAGGCGGTCAAACCATATCCGACCAGGCGCGCGAAAATGCCCGGCATCTTATCGTCGAATCGCTGAATTATTCTTAACTTGTTATAAGTTCTTTAATTTCTTGACTTTACTTACAGATATACTTATTTTTTCCAATACATATTAATTTTATACTGGAGGCGCAATGAAGAATAGAAAGTCGGGAAACTCTTCTCTTTTTTTTATGGAAGATCGATTTGCACGCCACTTCTTTAAATTCTTCAAATCAAAGCCAAAGGTAACTCTCCGACCGGGGGCCATGCCGCCGGAAGAGGTAAAGAAATTAATCCAGCAAATCGGTAAGCATAAAAAGGTAAATATCCGCCGGGTAGAATTTGACGGAACACCGGAAGAACATCCCGTTACCGTACAAATTGTTGATATTCGGGATGAATATTTTACGGGAAAAGTCGTCAATGTGGAACGCAGCATCAAACAGGACCTGGACGATAAACTGGTGTATGTGAAGGGCGGAGGCGGAACAATTGATTTTTATTACACAGACGGCGATATTATGAGTATCGAAGAAGATATTGATGAGATCGTCATTCAGCAAATGAATGAAAAAGAACTGCTGGAAATTCTGGATGCTCTCGATCTGGATGAATCCATATTGATCAGTTATTATGATATGGATAAGGGCGGAGTTATAAATGGCACCGGCAAACTTATAGAAAAGGATGTAGAAAATCGCACGTTTAAAGTTGAATTAAGCCTTATTAATGATATTGAACTGGATGAGCCCAAAACGATAGAATTTAATCTGGAAAACGATAAGGTGCTCGATCTGGAAGTTGTGATCTGATGTGCTCTAAAAACACCGAATGTGATGTTTACTAAGCCTTTCTCCCGGACAGTTACGAGAAAGGCTTTTTTATTTTAAACGGCCTGCGTATATTTGCTGTCGCAAAGTATCTGGATGGAAATTTTTGTCCCCTTACACGGGTTACACCATCCAATATACATTAAAAAAATAATTTCAATCGGTTCGACATTTCTTTGGGAAATGTTATTTAAATAATAGGGAGTATAACAATGGTCACTAAAGACGCGGTCGTAGAAGCATTAAAGGAAGTCAGCTATCCCGGTTTTTCCAGAGATATTGTTTCCTTTGGTTTGGTACAGAAAATAGATGTTCAGGATAACGCTATTTTTGTTCAGCTGGTGTTGAAGAGTAACGATACATCGGTAGGTGAGCAGATCGAAAAGGCAGCTAAAGCACACTTGGCGGAAGTTTTTAAAGAAGCTCAGATCGATGTAAAAATGGAATACCAGCAACCGCCCCAGTTCCATACGCAGGCAGGCGAACAAAAGACGACTTTATTGCCATCCATAAAACATAAAATTGCCGTAGCCAGCGGCAAGGGCGGCGTGGGTAAATCCACCGTGGCTGTGAATCTGGCGCTGGCTTTAGCCCAAACAGGTAAAAAGGTTGGGTTGTTAGATGCGGATATTTATGGTCCGAGTATCCCCATGATGTTGGGCATTAAGGAACAGCCCTATTACGATGGCAAAAAAATCCATCCCATCGAAAAACACGGTGTTCTTTGGATGTCGCTGGGGTTTCTGGTCAATACGGATGATGCCGTTATCTGGCGCGGCGCTCTGGTACACAGGGCCTTGCAGCAATTAATGAACGATGTAGCCTGGCCGGAATTGGATATTATATTGTTTGATATGCCTCCGGGCACCGGCGATGCACAGCTAACTCTGTCGCAATCGGTGGAACTGGCCGGTGCGGTAATCGTCTCCACGCCGCAGGATGTGGCCTTGCTGGATGCGGTGAAGGGTGTTCAAATGTTCCGTAAGGTTAATGTGCCGATTCTCGGTGTGGTGGAAAACATGAGTTATTTTATCTGCCCGCACTGCGGGGAACGCAGTGAAATTTTTTCTTACGGAGGCGTTAAGAGGGAATGTGAACGCCTCAATGTCCCGTTATTAGGGGAAATACCGATCGATCCCGCAATACGCGCCGGCGGAGACGAAGGGACGCCTATTGTGGTCAGTAAACCGGACAATCCTCAAACAAAAGCATTTAAAGAAGTAGCGCATGAGGTTATTAAACAACTGGATAAGCAAGAGTAGGGAAATATTGTATATGAGATAAAGCGAACGGGGAAATATTCCCTGTTCGCTTTTTTATTTATTTATTTTACATCGCACACAACTTACTATAAAACATAAAGATAGAAGTTGCTTGCCCATCATTGATAATTCTGGCATATTTGTTGCATATGTAATATTGTCAATTTAATCTGTTTAATACTTGCCAGGATGAAGGGTCATGCGAATAAAAATTACCTTCGAAACGCGTAACCAAACTACATTTTTACCCATAAATACAAATTACTATCTGTATCAGTTAATCAATGAGCTTACACACGATTACAGACGCTATTTGAGCGCGCTTGTACCGGGCAGAAGTAAGTGGAAAAAATTTGATCTCTATACCTTTTCGCAGTTGATTATTCCGGAAAGGGTTATCAGGGATTATGAAATCGGTATCAATTCTCCGGAATTTTACTGGTACATCTCTTCACCCTTTTATCAGTTTTTAGGTATTCTTGCTAAAGAACTGAGGGAGAGGAAAACCGTGCGCATCAGCGACAAAAGATTTCGGGTAGGTGAGGTGAACTTTTATCCGTCGCCGGATTTTTCATCTTCCTCTGCCCGTTTTACCTGCTTGTCCCCGGTTGCAGTTTACAGAAAACAGGTTATGGATCGATTTGAACGGAATAATTTTAGTATGAGTGTTCTACCCGATGAATCCGAGTATATTTATTTTCTACAGAAAGATTTACTATATAAACATAATATTCTGCGTAATGAGAAGAGGGATCATCTGGATTTAGAACTTGAATTTGATAAGGAATACCTGAGAAGGCGCAGGAATAAAATTACCAAGGTGATCCGTCTGGAAGGAGAAGACCAGGAACAGATTCGTGGTGTCTTGGCTCCGCTTTCCATTAAAGCCGAACCGGATATTTTGAGATTGATTTACGATATGGGTCTGGGTCAGTTGAATAATTGGGGATTTGGTATGGTGGAAAAAGTCCAGGGTGCAAGTTAAAGATCGGGTGTTTTTTGGCCTCTATTCGTGTTCTTCCATAAAAATTAAAGTGATTAAGGGTTATTGCTTATTTACTTGCCTTTAAGGCTGTCGTTACCGTCCCGCCGGGTTTCGACAGCCTTTTTATTTTATGGGATATTCGTCGGTTGCATACAAAATGCCCATATCGTAAATTCCTATACTGTTTTAATTTAATTATTATATGTCTGTTATTCTCGAGGTCTTCCCATGTATCGTGTACATTTCTACCTGATAGCGGCATTCCTGGTCATTCTTTTAAACAATCCGCTTCATAGTGAAAATTGGAATTTTCTTAATACTTCCCGTATAGGAGCAGCGGAATTTATAAAAAAACACCCTTCTTATGACGGCCGCAATGTGGTCGTCATCATTCTCGATACCGGGGTAGATCTGGGGACACCCGGATTAACCGAACTTCCTCAGGGCGGTGTAAAGATAATCGATGTGCAGGATTTCACCGGCGAGGGGGATGTGAATCTTGAAAAAGCCGAAAAAGGAACGGAAAATAACGAGAAGTACCTCAAGCACTCATCGGGAAGCCGGTTGTTCGGATATGATAAGTTACCGGATCAGCCAAAGGATTCGCTCTACTACATCGGCATAATCGAAGAAAAACGCTTTAAAAACTCCGTGCTCCCGGATGTGAACAACAACGGTAAAAGGGACGATACCTTCGGGTTGATCGTTTTTAAAAAAGACACCACCTGGATAAGCTATATCGATCTGGACGGTGACGGCAATCTGCAGGATGAAGAACCCTATTGGAATTATAAAGATCAGTTAAAAGCCATTACCTTTAGGGGCCGCGACCCGGAAGTAAGCCGCAATTTGGCTTCCTTTGCCATAAATATTTTTCCGGATGAAAAACGCATTAATCTCTATTTTGCCGGTGGCGATCACGGCACACACGTGGCCGGTATTGCCGCCGGATATAACATCAATGGTCAAAAGGGGATGAACGGCATCGCACCGGGAGCGAAAATCATCAGCCTTAAAATAGGCGATTCCCGTCTGGCCGGAGGGGCTACGGTTACCGGCAGCATGATCAAAGCCTATGAATACGGCATCGAATTTGCCAAAAAATATGACGGCCCGGTGGTGTTTAATATGAGCTATGGTATCGGATCGGAAATTGAAGGCCAGGCACAGATGGATCTGATTGTAGATGATTTCCTTCGGGAAAACGAATCGCTGGTATTTTGTTTGAGCGCCGGGAACGAAGGGCCGGGAATTTCTACTATCGGCTTACCGGCTGCGGCGCATCGCGCGCTTACCGTGGGCGCAATGAACGTAAAAGAAACAGCCCGCGATGTTTATGGCGCTAATATAAAACGGGATTTACTGTTTCCTTTCAGCTCGCGCGGCGGCGAGTTGAACAAACCGGATATCGTTACTCCCGGCGGGGCTTCTTCAACCGTTCCACCCTTTTCGTCCAGAGAAAATAAATGGGGTACCAGTATGGCCGCGCCTCAGGCCAGCGGGGGAGTGGCTTTGTTGATGTCCGCCGCTTCCCAGCAAAATCCGCCGCTGCCGATTGTGGGCGCGCTTATTAAAAAAGCCGTTAAAAATGCGGCTGTTCCTCTTAAAGAATATAGCCCCCTCGAACAGGGCAGCGGAGTAATGAATATTCCCCGCGCCTTCGAATACTACAAAAAATATATTGAAGAAAAGGAACAGACCAAACTGCTCGACTATGAGGTAACCACCGTAAGTCCCGTTTACGAATCGGAAGAGGGCGAAGCGGCTTACTGGCGTTTTGGCGGGTATTTCCCGGACAAAGATCACAAACAGCGATTTTACATCCGTCCCGTTTTTCCGCAGGGGCTTACCGCCGATGAACGCAATAATTTTTATCGCGCCTTTAATCTGGAAACAACGGTTCCGTGGATCAAAATAAATAAAAGCAGTACCTATATTCGTGGCGACAAAGCCGCGCGGGTGGATGTGTATTATGACGCAAGCCGGTTGAACAAGCCGGGATTGTACAACGGCAAGGTGATTGCCTATCGTAAGGGAGGATTCCTTTCGGGAAATAAACCGGAAAATAAGGAATTTGAACTGCTTTGCACCGTGGTGGTACCGCACCGTTTTACCGACAAAAACAACCATACCTATCGCTCGGGCCAAATTCGTCTGAAGCCGGGGGAAATCAAACGGATTTTCTTTGATGTACCGCTGGGCGCTTCTTCCGCTTCGATACGTATGGGGCAGTCGGGTAATAAATACACCAAACTGCGGGGTTATCTCTTCGATCCGCAGGGTCGGGAAAGCGCCCACAGCCTGTATCTGAACACGGAAAAGCAGAGCGCGCATATTGTCCGCCTGTTAAAGGACGAATTAAAACAGGGAATCTGGGAACTGGATTTATATAATGATTTCCGCAGCGAGGAAGATGCCTACGCCGAGATAAAAATCAGTTTTTCCGGGCTGGAGATCACTCCCGAACGCATAAGCCGCGTGGAAATAAACCACGGAGAAAACCCACAGGGGTCATTTGAAGTGCGCAATGTGTTCAATCGCCGGGTTGACGCGCGCGTGCAGGGGCAAATGATGGGTATCAAACGCACCAGGTACATCAGCGATGACTCGGAAGAATACGAGTATGTATTTACCGTAACCGATGATTACGATAAAGTGGAATTTGAATTGGAAATGGACGCCGATGTGTTTAATCTGTTCACCGATTTTGCTATCAACATTCTAAATATGGATGAAGAGGTTTTACTCTCGGACGGGCTGTCTTATAAATCGATTAAACTCACTTTTTACCCCCCGTCATCCGGCGACTATATTCTGAAAATGGTACCGGGTTTCGCTGCGCATGAACCTACGGACTGGAATGCCCGTTTAACCGAACGGTATTATACATTTAAGCGTCCCAAAATCATTTCTTCCATGTACACGTTTTATCCGAAAGTGAAAAAGGAGGTGGACTTCGAAATTGACGGCGCTATACCGGTGGCGCCGGACGGTTTTCGGGTGTTCGGTGAAATTTGGCTGGATGAACAGGATGTAAATAAATACAGAACAACCGTACCGCTCGAGTTGAATACGAGCTTGAATGATTATTAGTAATATGGAATCCCGTACAAGAGGTAAAATAAGCTAAATGGATATACTATGGCTTAGCCTGGCCGGTGCGGCACTGATGATGGACACCACGGCCACTTTCCAAATTATGGTTTCGCAGCCGATTGTGGCCTGTACAATCATAGGTTATCTGGGCGGCGATGCGGCAATGGGGTTGCATATCGGTCTGTTACTGCAACTGTTATGGTTAAGCGATTTGCCGGTGGGGGCGACCCTGGTGCCTGCCGGAAATTATGCCTCCATTGTAAGTGCAGCCGTCGCAGTAGAACTGATCGGCATTTTTCCTGAAAAACATTTTATGATCGTCCTGCTTATCGTTCTTTATTCTCTGTTGCTGAGTTATTTTGGCGCAAGGATGGTCAGGATTAACCGCAACTGGAACACTTATTTTTTTAATAAGGCGGTTCGGTATATGGAAAAAGGCAGTGTGGGGGCGATTACCTTTATCAATTATCAGGCATTGCTGATGCATTTCATAATTGCATTCCTGCTTGTTTTCAGCGGCATACTTCTCGGTGAGTTTTTGATCGGTTTTATCACCAGAGAGCTGAGCGTTACCTGGAACGAAACAGCACGTTTTATTGAAGTGGCGTTATTGGGTACCGGTGCCGGATTGACCTTATCATTATACAAACGTAACGAAATGAAAACCTGGATCGTGGGCGGAGCCATTGTGGCTCTGCTGTATTTTCTCTTTCAATAAATCAGAGTGTTCGATGGCAGAAGAAAAAAAACTTAAATTTATTGACTTTATTGATATTTATCTGCGCAGCTTTTTCATACAGACCGTGTGGAATTTTAAAGGGATGGTCTCACTCGGGTTGTGTTATGCGCTCATTCCGGTCGCAAAACGATTATACAACACAAAAGAAGACCTCAAAGCCTTTTTGCAGCGTTATTTAAGTTTTTTTAATACCCATCCCTATTTTTCTTCTTTCGCACTCGGTTCTTTGGCTGCATTGGAAGAAAACTATGCCAATGGCCGGCTGGATGATCCCGAACAAATTGTTAAATTTCGTAATGCGATCATAGGCCCGCTGGGATTGGTCGGGGATCAGCTGTTTTGGGCGGGTATCAAACCGGCAAGTATTCTGGCAGGCATTGCCGGGCTGATAGTTACCGATAGTCTGTCGATAAAATTGATTTATTTGGCTCTATTTCTTATCCTTTATAATGCGCCGCATTTATACATACGATATATGGGATTAAAAGAAGGATATAAACAATCGTTTGGCGTATATAAAATACTGAAAATAGAACATTTCAATTTTTTACTGAACCCTTATAAAATTATCGGCGGTAGTGCATTAGGATTTGTTATCGGCTACATGCTTATCTCCTCGGCCGCACAGCATACCAGCTATCTGGCGGTCTTTTTAATCAGTTTGCTTTCGGCGGCCTATCTAAGACAGAGCAAACAGATGGTGTATTTACCGATCGTTGTTCCGATAGTTATTTCACTGATAATAGGATTTTTCTTTAAAGGATTATGATTAAAGAAATTATAAAAATAACCAACAAACACGGACTGCACGCCCGTCCGGCAGCCCATCTGGTCAAAGTGGCCGGTAAGTTCGAGTCGGATATTAAAATCATTAAAGACGGGCTGGAAGTAAACGGCAAAAGTATTATGGGGGTAATGATGCTTGCCGCCGAACCGGGCAGCGAGCTGACTTTTGTGATAAACGGCAAAGACGAACAGGAAGCGCTGGAGGCCATTAAGGAACTGGTAAAGAACAATTTTTATGAAGAATAGATTTCCTAAAAAAGAACTGAAATTACACGGTACACCGACTTCTCCCGGTATTGCCATCGGGCCTGTATATAATTTTAAACCGCTCACCATCAATCTTTCCGAACTGGCTATAAAAATCGAAAACGTGGAAGCCGAGTTCCGCCACTTCGAAAATGCCCGTAGAAAAGTATTGGCTCAGCTGCTTTACGCACGTCAGGTTAGCGAAGAACACTACAGTAACCAGTTTTCCGATATTTTTGAAAGCCAAAAGGCCTTTTTGGAAGATCCGGTTCTCATCGAAGAAATCCGCGAACAAATACATCAAACCCATCATTCGGCGGCTTATGTGGTTTCCGAAATACTATCGGAAAAAAGCGAACATTTTATCAAGCAGGAAAACGAATATTTCCGCGAGCGGGCTTACGACATATTGGACCTGAAACAAAAACTGATCCATGCCTTACTGGGCATCAGCATAGATTATCATTTGACCAACCCGGCTATTATTGTGGCAGAAATGCTCTCGCCGGCCGATACGGTACAATTTAACCGCAATTTTATTTTAGGATTTTTAACCGATCAGGGCGGGAAAACCTCACACGCGGCCATTATGGCCCGAGGGTTACGCATCCCATCGGTAGTGAACAGCGCGGGGCTTTCGCGGATTATCGGCAAACAGGATTTTTTAATCATTGATGGCTTCGAAGGCAGCATCATATTGAATCCCAATCCGGAAACGCGGGAACAGTATGAAAAATTGCAAAAAAAATACCGGCGCCACGAAAGCAGCCTCACCAAACAGGCCCGTAAAGAAGCCCGTACCAAAGACGGTCAAAAAGTTGAGCTGATGGCCAATATCGAATTTATACAGGAAGTTAGCGATGTAAAACTGAACTATGCCGACGGCGTGGGCCTGTTCCGTACGGAAAGTATCTTTATTGAACGGGAAACGCTGCCCGATGAACAGGATCAGTTCGAGATATATAAGAAGGTGGCGGAACAGTTAGATCCCGCAGAACTGGTTATACGCACCGTCGATCTGGGCGGCGATAAACTGATTAAGGGCTATTCCGCCGAGGAAGAAGCCAATCCCTTTTTGGGCTGGCGCGGCATCCGGTTTTGTCTGGATCGTCCAATGATATTTAAACAGCAGCTACGCGCCATCCTTCGGGCCAGCGCTTTCGGCAATGTAAAAATTCTTCTGCCCATGATATCCAATATGAAGGAAGTGCAAAAAACCCGCGATTTGATTGAACAGGTGAAGAAAGAGCTCCAACAAGAAGGACATGCCTTTAATCGCGAGATCGCTGTCGGTATTATGATTGAAACGCCTTCGGCGGCGCTTATGGCCGCTCAATTGGCTCCGCTGGCTGATTTCTTCAGCATCGGCACCAACGATCTGACGCAGTACGTATTGGCCATAGACCGGACGAACAACCGGGTAGCCAAATCGTATAACACGTTTAATCCATCGGTGCTGCGATTGATTGCCGAAACCATACAGGCAGCCGACAGGAACAAAATACCGGTTACTTTGTGCGGTGAGTTTGCCGCTCAGCCCGAGGCTGTTCCGCTGCTCATTGGTATGGGGCTGTTCAGTTTCAGTATGAATCCCTTCAGCGTACCGGAGATAAAACAGGTAGTACGGGCCATAAAAAAAGATGAATGCGGGGAATTGTACCGGGACGTCGCTAAATTAAGCGATGAACAAGCGATTGAAAAAACATGTCGCCAATTTTTAGATAAACGGGTTCCCCCATTAAACCTTTCAAAATAGGAGAAATACCTATGTACTCTGTTGACAAAGCAGGTATCAACAAAATTTTATTGAGTTTTCATAAGCAAATTGAGGAAAGCGAAGGTTTATACAAAGCGGCCGATATTCACCTGGATATGAAAAATATTACCAACATTTTGTATTTGGGAATGGGCGGTTCGGCCATTGCCGGCGATTTAATGAAAGATGTATTTTTTGATCAATTAAAAGTTCCGATGACGGTTGTGCGCGGATATCATGCTCCGGCTTTTTGCGGTAAAAACACCCTGGTGGTCGTATCCAGTTATTCGGGTAACACCGAGGAAACCCTCAGCGCGGTGGAACAGGCGGCGCAATCCGGCGCGCAGGTGTTGGCGGTTACTTCCGGGGGAAAACTGGCCGAAACAGCACAGGCCAATAAATGGGCCCTTATAACGATTCCTCCGGGCTTACCGCCCCGCCAGGCTTTAGGATATCTCTTTTTTCCTTTATACCATGCGCTGGGGAATCTGGGGCTAATCGATTCTTATTCCGCTAATCTCAAAAGTCTGGTACGTTTTATATCCGACCTTGCCAAACGCAACAAATATCCCCAGGCCAAGGGCCATGTCCTTTCCTACGATCTGGCCCGGGTGATCCGCAACAAAGTACCTATTATTTATTCCACGGCGCCCTACCTGCAAACGGTTTCGCGCCGCTGGCAAAACCAGATGCAGGAAAACGGTAAATCCATGGCTTTTTCCAATGTACTTCCGGAGATGAATCACAACGAGATCGTCGGTTGGGAGCAGGATACCAAAGCCATGTCTGAATTTGTGGTTATTTTTATGGAAAATGAAGACCCGCATCCGCGCATTAAAAAACGCATCGAGCTGTCCAAAAAGATTATCAAAAAGCGCGGCGTTAAAGTGATTGAGGTATATACGGCAGGTAAGTCAATTTTGGAAAAAGTATTTTCGCTGATCGTTCTGGGCGATTGGGTAAGCTACTACCTGGCTCTGGGGTATAAAAAAGACCCCAATGAGATAAAGAATATTGATTTTCTTAAGAAAGAAATGGCACGGCTGTAACATTGATAACCAAACCAACAAACAAAATTTGTTTTTGGTGATCAATCTGACTAAATTCGCCGATTAATTTTAACGTAAAAGCAGAGAATACAAACTATGGCAGATTTTTTATTTTCATCCGAATCCGTTACGGAAGGTCATCCTGATAAAATAGCCGATCAGATTTCCGACGCTGTACTGGATGCGGTGATGCAGGAAGACCCGTTTGGCCGCGTTGCTTGTGAAACCTTTGTGACCACCGGCCTGGCCTTGATCGGCGGTGAGATTACCACAGATTGTTATGTGGATATACCCACTATTGCCCGGGAAGTCATCAAAAGTATCGGCTATACCAATGCGGAATACGGCTTTGATTTTCATACCTGCGCCGTGATGACCACCATCGATCAGCAGTCGCCGGATATTGCTATGGGCGTGGATAAGGCCGGCGCCGGCGATCAGGGTATGATGTTCGGTTACGCCTGCCGCGAAACCGATGAGTTGATGCCCATGCCCATTTTATTGGCGCATAAATTAACGCAAAAATTAGCCGAAGTGCGCAAGTCGGGTAAAGTACCATTTTTACGCCCGGACGGCAAAGCGCAGGTTTCCGTGCGTTATGAAGGCGGTAAACCGGTTCGGGTGGAAAAAGTGGTCGTTTCCACGCAACACAACGACGAAGCGGACAACAAAAGTATTAAAGATGCCGTCATCGAAGAGGTGATCAAACCGGTGATTCCTGCCGGGCTGCGCAATAACGGTTCCATAGAATATTTCATAAATCCCACCGGCCGGTTTGTAATCGGCGGGCCGCAGGGCGATGCCGGACTAACCGGGCGCAAAATTATCGTGGATACTTACGGCGGGATGTACAGCCACGGCGGCGGCGCCTTTAGCGGTAAAGACCCCACGAAAGTGGATCGTTCCGCTTCCTATTTTGCCCGTTACGTGGCCAAAAATGTGGTGGCGGCGGGGCTGGCCGACCGCTGCGGGCTGCAGGTGGCGTACGCCATCGGAGTGGCCGAACCGGTTTCCATGATGATTGATACCTTTGGCACCGGCAAATTGGACGACGCCAAACTGGTGGAAATTGTTGCTGAAGTATTTGATTTTACACCGGCGGGGATTATCGAGGCCTTGCATCTGCGCCGGCCCATTTATCGCAAAACAGCGGCTTACGGACATTTTGGCCGTGAACTGCCGGATTTCAGCTGGGAAAAAACCGATATGGCCGAAGCCCTGAAAGAACGGGCCAAATAAAAAACAGCGGAGGATTCGTCATTTTGCTCAGGATTGCCCATATGCCAGGGTTATCATTCTGAGTCCTGATTTTTCGGGGCGAAGAATCTTTTGCCGAGAAGGAACAAATTTTTCCTTTGTCCGAAATGACAGAGGATACAAACGCAAACCTTCCCAATAACACCGCATTATTCCTGCAAAAAGCAGCCCCCGTAATCGGTTTGATTTGGTCTGTTAATTCTTTTATTTTTATATGCTGTGCCCGGAATGTTTTCCGCTTTGGATTGCGTTTCTACAAAGATACAAAAATGACGGATGATTACAGTGAAATCGATTCTCCTTTGGATATTGGTCCTTTGTACCATACTTCCTGCCGCAGATATCCCCTGGGCCGACGGTAGAAGCAAGGGCGAAAATCTGCGTATTAAACTGGTAACCTTCGGGCCGGGTGACGATGTACCCTCATGGTGGGGGCATACGGGTTTGCTGGTGGAAGACCTGCAATACCGAAAAGCGCGTATTTACAACTTCGGTTTATTCTCTTTTGACGACGGGATGCTGTTCAAATTTGCCATGGGGCGGCTTATTTTTGCGGCCGGGGATTTTTCCGTACCCGGTTATCTGGAATGGTACCGCAGGCAAAACCGCGATGTGCGCATTGTAAGTCTGGATTTGCCCGCGGATAAACGGTTGCAGCTGGCCCGAAAACTGGCCTGGTATGTTCGGCCGGAAAATCGCCGCTATCTGTATCATCATTATGATGAAAATTGTGCCACCCGGCTGCGCGACCTGTTGGATAAGGCCGTGGACGGGGCGCTGTACAGACAGGCGGATGCGCCCGGGCGGATGACCCTGCGCCAGCACACACGGCGTTATGTAGGGCACAATGTTTTTATGGAAATGCTGCTCATGTACCTAATGAACGACAGCATCGATAAGCCGATCAAAGTGTGGCAGGAAATGTTTCTGCCGGACGAACTGGAACGGCAGGTGATGCGGCTCACCTATCAAACGCCGGACGGCCAAAAGCGTCGCCTGGCCGCAGATCGCCTGATCTTTTTTAAAGCGGATCGCCCGCCTGTCCCCGAATGGCCTCCGGTGCACTGGCCGGGCGCCTTAATTACGGGATTGCTTATAGGGGGGATTGCTCTGGCGCTGGTTTGGTGGTATAAAAGTACAAACAATGATTGGGCAATCACCTGGTTGGGCGTTTGGAACTTCACGATCGGTCTTGTCCTCGGTATTCCCGGTCTCGGCCTGGCCCTGATGGCCGGATTTACGGATCATACCGTCACCTATTACAACGAGAATCTGCTGCTGGCCAATCCGCTGACCGTTTTACTTATTCCTTATGGATTTATGCTGGCCCGGCAAAAGGCCAAAGCTCTGCGCGGGCTGCAAATCATCTGGTATATCCATCTGGCCGCGGCATTGCTGCTGCTGGCGTTAAAAATATTACCGGCTTTTGATCAGGATAATTTTTTGGTGATCTGTTTTATCCTGCCCATCATCTGCGGATTCTCTCTGGCCTTTTATATATTGGGGAAAAATAAAGAGAAAACGATTGATGAATTGGTGAATTATTGAATGAGTGAAGGGATGGGCTATGGGTGGTGCGCGGCGGCATATTAAAATGCCAAAAGCGGACAATATATTGTAGAAAATAATTCAGAATACACCTGTCCAAAATAGGATTTATACATCACCAGATCATTAGGTTTGGGCAACTTACCCCCACCCCCCTCGTTCCCCCCTTAGCAAGGGGGGAAGAAAAGGGGGGTGGAACAATAGGTTGAGCAATAATTTGCACTTATTTGTTTACTAATTTTTAAGAATCAACGCTTATTTTTTTAGAAACGAATTATTTCGGACAGCTATGAATTCAGAATCTTTTTTTAGCAAAAATTCAACCATTCATCCATTCAATAATTCACTTTTACGAAAGGAACGATGATATGAATATAAAACGCATTCTGGTGCCTACGGATTTTTCCGATACGGCCACAAAAGCTGTGGAAATGGCCCTCCTCTGGGCGGATCGTTTTGAAGCGGAACTGGTTGTTTTGCATGCCCGGGTCATGTTTGAAGATGATATTTCGCGTATTGAAAGCGGACTGAAAGACTTGCAGGAAAAGGAACAGAAAATTGAAGATGAGTTAATGCAGAAGCTGCGGCATCCCACGCGCAATCACGGCCATTTAAAAATTCAGCACGAGATCATCCGCGGTTATTCCGCCCCGTCGGCCATACTGGGATATATAAAAAATAATCCCTTCGATCTGGTCATTATCGGCACCCACGGCCGCAGCGGGTTGGAGCATTTTTTAATCGGCAGTGTGGCGGAAAAGGTGGTACGTTACGCCCCTGCCGCCGTACTCACTGTTCCGGGTACAGCGGAGTGCAAAGTGTTTTTTCAACGCCTGATTGTCCCCTTTGATTTTAGCGAATATGCTCAACTGGCCCTTGAACAGGCACTGGCTCTGGCAGATTCGCAAGGGCTGGAACTGCATCTCGTTTATGTGGTAGAAGAGGACGTTCATCCGGCCTGGTATGCCTGGGGCGCTCAATCTATTTTTGATGTACTGCCGCAGATAAAAGAAAAAGCGCGGGAAAAAATGCAGGAAGCCCTGGCCAAATTAAATGTGCCGGAAAATGTTACCGTTGTAACGGAAGTTGTCCCAGGAAAAGCGCATAAAGAAATTGCCGCCTACGCCAAAAAAGTGGAAGCCGATGGCGTGGTAATGGCCACGCACGGACGGGTGGGGCTGGACCGCTTTCTGCTGGGCAGTACTACGGAACGGGTTATTCGCTCGGTAAAATTGCCCATCTTAACCTTAAAACAGAAGCAGCTCATTTAAATAATGAAAAAAAACACCATTCTGGTAAAAGGTGCCAGAGAACATAATTTAAAAAACATCGATGTGGAAATTCCGCGGGATAAGCTGGTAGTCATCACCGGATTATCCGGATCGGGGAAATCCAGTCTGGCCTTCGATACCATTTATGCGGAGGGCCAGCGGCGTTATGTGGAATCGCTCAGCGCTTATGCCCGTCAGTTTTTGGGCTTGATGGAAAAGCCGGATGTGGATTACATCGACGGCTTGTCTCCGGCCATATCCATTGAGCAAAAATCCACCAGCCGCAATCCCCGTTCCACCGTTGGGACGGTAACGGAAATTTACGATTATTTCCGTCTGTTGTTTGCCCGGATAGGGCAGCCGCACTGCCCGCAATGCGGGCGTAAGGTGGAACGACAAACCGTCCAGCAGATCGTGGATAGTCTGCTATCCTGGCCCGAAGGCACGCGGATACAGATTTTGGCACCGGTAGTGCGCGGCCGCAAAGGCGAATACCGCGATCTGTTCGCGCAGTTCTTAAAAGACGGATTTGTACGCGTTCGGGTGGACGGAACCTTCCATTTGCTGGAAGACGAAGACATCCGGTTGGATAAAAACGTAAAACACAATATCGAGCTGGTGGTTGACCGGCTGGTGATCAAGCCGGAAGTGCAAAAGAGGCTGACCGATTCCGTGGAACTGGCGCTGAAGCAATCCGGAGGTATTATCTTCATCAATAAGCCGGACAGCGGCGAAGATGTGCTGTTCAGCGAGCAGTTTGCCTGCGCCCACTGCAATATTTCCATCGAAGAACCGGCTCCGCGCACCTTTTCTTTCAACAGCCCTTTCGGCGCCTGCCCCCATTGCGACGGATTGGGATCGCTCACGGAAATTGATCCCCATTTACTGGTTCCGGACGAGTCGCTAAGTATTAACGAAGGCGCCCTACGGGTGATGAGCCATCGCCGTGAGGGTTGGAATTACGGCTTGCTGCAAAGCGTGGCCCGGGAGTTCGGCTTTGATCTGGACGCGCCCTGGCGGGATTTGCCGGAAGAAGCCAAGCAGATTATCCTGTACGGGTTGGGCGACAAGAAGGTTAAATTCATTTACGACCGCAAAAACGCCCATCTGGAATGGTACAGCAATTATGAGGGCGTGGTCAACAATCTGCTGCGCCGCTATAAACAGACCGGTTCGGCCCATATCCGCCGCTGGATCGAAGGCTTTATGAACAATGTGCCCTGTCCGGTGTGCCGTGGCGCGCGGCTCAAAAAAGAAGCGCTGGCTGTAAAACTGAACGGGAAAAATATTGACGAATTAACGCGGATGTCCATCAAGGAAGCGGCTCAGTTTCTAAGCAATCTTAAACTAACCCGCCAGCAGGAACAGATCGCCCATCAGATTTTAAAAGAGGCCCGCCAGCGCCTGCAATTTTTACTGAATGTGGGTTTGGACTACCTTACCCTGAGCCGCTCGGCGGGAACACTTTCCGGCGGGGAAGCGCAGCGCATCCGGCTGGCCACGCAAATCGGCTCGCAGCTGGTGGGCGTGTTGTATATTCTGGATGAGCCGAGTATAGGCCTGCATCAGCGCGATAACCGCAAACTGATCGAAACCCTCAAGCAGCTGCGTGATTTGGGCAACACCGTACTGGTGGTGGAACACGACAAAGAAACCATCGAAACGGCCGATTTTGTAATTGACCTGGGACCGGGCGCCGGCCGGCACGGGGGCGAAGTGGTGGTGGCCGGAACGCCGCTTCGGGTGAGTAAATCGCGTAAAAGTTTGACCGGGCATTATCTTAGCGGAAAAAAGAGCATCCCGGTACCTCCGCAGCGGCGGCAGGGGAACGGCAAAGCGTTGAAAATCATAGGCGCTTCCGGAAATAATTTGAAAGATGTTGAAGTGCGCTTTCCTCTGGGCAAGTTCATCTGTGTTACCGGCGTGTCCGGTTCCGGTAAAAGCACACTGGTTAACGAAACCCTGTACGCGGCCCTGGCCCGCAGGTTTTATTCATCCAAAAAGATTCCTTTGCCGTACCGCCGTATTGACGGTTTGGAACATATCGACAAAGTGATCGATCTTGACCAGTCGCCCATCGGCCGCACGCCGCGCTCCAACCCAGCTACGTACACCGGCCTGTTTACGCCCATCCGCGACCTGTTCAGCCAACTTCCGGAATCGAAAATACGCGGGTACAAACCGGGGCGTTTCAGCTTTAACGTAAAAGGCGGACGCTGCGAAAACTGCGAAGGCGACGGCATCAAGAAGATTGAGATGCATTTTTTGCCCGATGTGTACGTGCAGTGCGAGGTGTGCAAGGGTAAACGCTACAACCGCGAAACCCTGCAGATCAAATACAAAGGCAAATCCATTGCCGACGTGCTGGATATGACCGTGGATCAGGCGCTGCAGTTTATGGCCAATATCCCGGTGGTCAAACGCCGCCTGCAAACGCTTTCGGATGTGGGGCTGGGGTATATTCATTTGGGGCAGGCGGCTACTACGCTTTCCGGCGGGGAGGCGCAGAGGGTTAAACTGGCTACCGAGTTGTCCAAAATAGGAACGGGCAATACGCTGTATATTCTGGACGAGCCGACTACGGGGTTACATTTTGAAGATATCAAGATGCTGCTCAATGTTTTGAACAAACTGGTGGATAAGGGTAACACCGTCATCGTAATTGAGCATAATCTGGATGTGATTAAAACGGCGGACTGGATCATTGACATCGGTCCGGAAGGCGGAGAAAAAGGCGGACGCATTATCGCCGAAGGCACACCGGAGCAGGTGGCCAACATAAAAAAATCCTACACCGGCCGGTTTTTGAAAAAAGAGTTGGGGATGTAGAATTAATTATTCAACCGACTGGAATATTTCAGTCACTTTTTTCGAAAATAATAAGGGTTCTCCATGCTATAGAAACTATGTGAAAATCATACTTGTCCAAAATAGAAAATATAACACTATTCTGATTGAAGAAACTGACAACTCACCCCCTTTAATTCCCCCTCTCTTTCGCAAAGAGAGGGGGATCAAGGGGGAGAGTTGGCGAATGGGCAGATTTGACAATGAAGAGAATTGTTGTTGTAACTCCTTAAAAAACAATGTCCGCATTTGTTATAATAATTTATTTTGGACAGCAATGTGTGAAAATATAATATCAAACGTCATTCCGACGTATGTCGGAATCTCTAACCTGTTGTTTATTAGAGAGTTCGATCAAAATTAATGACTTTAGTGTTTTCATTTTGTAATTTTACACAGTGCCGGAATTAGTGACTCAAAAATATTTTTTCCTTTTCCAGTCCGGGAAGTGTTTAGGCTGTGCCTTCGGCTGGCAAGGGATAGGTAAAAAAAATGTAAATTATAAGGATTAATATGAAAACCTTTTTCCGTTCTCTTTTTATCATTATTGTTTTTATAGCTCAACTCATCGCTACGGATCAGTCCGAAAAAAGGCCCTATGTTATTCTTGTTTCCATTGACGGCTTTCGCTGGGATTACCTGGATCGCGACATAGCGCCTAATTTACAGGCGTTAGCCAAAGAAGGCGTTCGCGCCCTTACCCTGCAGCCGGCCTTCCCTTCCATTACCTTTCCCAATCACTATACAATTGTGACTGGTTTATATCCGCAAAATCACGGGCTGATCGACAATGTATTTCGTAATCCTTTTAATAATAAACGGTATTCCATGTACAAAAACGAAACAGTTCGTGATGACTACTGGTACGGAGGCGAAGCTTTATGGGTTACGGCGCGTAAGAACGGCGTTAAGTCGGCCAGTTATTTTTGGGTGGGTTCGGAAACAAATTTGCCGTACAAACATCCCGACTATTTCAAATACTATGACGGATCGGTTTCCCACAAGAGCCGGGTGGATGAAATCGTCCGCTGGATGCAGCTACCGGCCGGACAGCGTCCGCGTTTATTGTTTCTTTACTTTAGCGATGTGGATACCTGGGGACACCGCGGCGGCCCAGACAGCCCGGAGCTAAACCGAGCCGTTGCCAAAGTGGATTCCGCTATCGGGTATCTGCGTTCGCGGCTGGCGCAAATCGGAAAAACAGACAGCGTTAATATCATCGTGGTGTCCGATCACGGGATGACCTCCACCAGGGGGAAGAAAATGATCGCTTTGGAAGAACTGTTTGATATCGACCGTTATCCCGCAGACGGACACGACGCCGTAGCGCATATCTATACGCAAAATGCCCGGGAAACCCGGAACCTGTACAAGCAGATCAAGAAAAAAGAGGACGGATTTCGTGTATATATGCGCGAGGAGATGCCCCCGTACTGGCATTTCAGCAAACATCCCTATATCGGAAATCTGGTGTTAGTAGCCGATTTGGGCAATATCATTGTAAAAACGTTGGACCAAAAGCGGAAGAGAGAAAGCCGTAAACCGTTGGGTATGCATGGATACGATAATTTTTCTCTGGATATGCACGGTCTGTTTGTGGCGGCCGGGCCGGCGTTTAAACAGGGCTACCGCACGGGCACGGTACAAAACGTGGATGTGTATCCGTTGATTTGCAAAATACTGAACCTCATTCCCAATCAAAAAACAGACGGCCGGCTGGAACGGGTGGAGGCCGTGCTGAAGAGGTAATATGTATCGCAAGATTCATCTTGCGAAAAGTACATAGTACAAAGTACTTAGTACTTAGTATGTTAATGACGAGTGACAAGAGATTAATTAAGAATTAAGAATGAAAAAACTCTGTTCCCTCTGCGTGCTTTGTGGTTCAATAAAAAAGGGCGGTCTCAAAGCCGCTTTTAGCTTTTTAATTTAACGGCCAAACAATACGCCGTAACATCAAAAAAAAAATAACTTATCCATTTCTACCTTGACAAATATTTTAGAATTTCATATACTTTATGTAATTAATTTGCAACATTGTTTGAACGCCGGATATATGAAGATAATACATCCGGACTTTAATCGTATTTCTGCCGGTCTTTAATTTAAGACTACCTACGCCAATTTTTACATACCGTCT
>DRQG01000160.1 GCA_011369465.1 Caldithrix abyssi | reverse complement strand
GATTGCTCATAATTTATCTCCTTATTCTCTTTTCCCTCTCAGGAATAATTTGTAACTTTCCAACGCTACATTCAACAATAGAATATACAAAAAGTTTCGTTTGGATAAAAAATTGCAGCGGGAACGGGTTGGCATTATACCGCCGCACGGGGTAATCCAACTCTACATTGTTTATCTCAACTAAAAATCCGGGAACAGGATGGAATTGTTTTACCGAAAATTAGGAAAAGGGCAGCCGTTGATCATCCTGCACGGTTTATTCGGGATGTCCGATAACTGGATGAGTATTGCCCGGCGGTTGGCGGAACGATATACCGTATTTTTATTGGACCAGCGTAACCACGGGCATTCGCCGCATAGCGATGAATTTAATTACGATGTGTTGCTGGATGATTTGCATCGGTTTATCGTCGGGCAAAACCTGTCTCAGGTCAGATTGATCGGCCATTCCATGGGAGGTAAAGTGGCCATGCGCTATGCGCTCAATTTTTCTTCCCGGGTGGAAAAACCGGTTGTGGTGGATATCGCCCCCAAAACGTACACCCATCCCCATTTTAAACTCTTTTTTGAGGCGCTATTTGCCATACATCCCGAGCGGCTTACCAGCCGGAAAGAAGCCGATGACATTCTGGCGCAAAAAATTCCGCAGCCCGCCATTCGACAGTTTCTTCTGAAAAACCTGGTGCGGGGAAAAGACGGCCGCTTCCGCTGGCGCATCCATTTGAAGGCCATCTATTTAAATTTGCCTAAAATTATGGAAGGTTTGCGCGATATTCGCGTTTTTGATAAACCGGCGCTTTTTCTGCGCGGCGGGCGCTCCGACTATATCCTTGACGGGGATTTTTCATTAATTTACAAATGGTTCCCCATGGCCCGAATCGAAACGATTCCACAGGCCACGCATTGGCTGCACGCCGATGCGCCCGAAGAATTTTGTTCTCATCTGGAGAAATTTTACGATGATAAAAGACCTTATCCTGAAAAATCGTAGTTATCGCCGGTTTTATGAAGATCAGGCTGTGGAGCGGCAAACATTGCTCGATCTGGTGGATTTGGCTCGTTTGTCTCCGTCTTCGGCCAATTTACAACCGCTTAAATATTTTATTTCTTGCGATACAAAAACCAATGCCCGTATTTTTCCATGGCTGGCCTGGGCCGGTTATTTAAGCGACTGGGATGGGCCGCAAGAGGGCGAACGACCGGCGGCGTATATCATTATTTTAGGCGACGCTACCATAAAAGAACGCATAAACTGCGATCACGGTATTGCCGCCCAAAGTATTTTGCTTGGCGCAACGGAAAAGGGATTGGGCGGTTGCATCATCGCTTCCATAAAGCGGGATGAGTTACGCAAGACGCTGAGCATACCCAACCATTTGAAAATTCTGCTCGTTCTGGCGCTTGGAAAACCCCGGGAAAAAGTGGTTCTGGAACAAGTGGGCGCAGACGGCAATATCGAATACTGGCGGGATGCGAACGGAGTTCATCATGTGCCCAAACGGGCACTATCGGATATCGTGGTGAATTATTGACGGGGAGAGCCTTTTTATGATACGTATTTATAATCTGCAAACCGGCTTCCTTTTGGTCGCATTGTTGTTTGTTTTGTACGGTTGTTCGGCTAATAAGCAGCCCGAATATCAGAAATTGATCCAAAAAGGCGAATTCAATAAAGCGAAGGCGGCTATAGAAATGACCCTGAAAAACAATCCCGATATCGATTTCAAGGAGCGGCAAAAATTGTTGTGGGAAATAGAACGGATGGAACGTATCAAAAAGGATTTTACGGCCACCCAAAAGGACGTCCTTGAGTTCATTCGTAAATATATTCCGGATGTAAATGATACAATGCTGGCAAAATGGGAAAAAAGCAGGGCGTTGGAAATGCGCGTCATCGACGGTGAAAAACGCTATTTTAATTATGCCGCCCGCAACCTGTTCCGCATCGACCCGCAATGCAAAACAATTTGGGAAGAGCGGCAAAAAGAAAAGTACCAAACGGACAAAAAACTGGATTTGAATGCCCACGACCGGGAAATTATTGACCGCACGGCAAAAAACAACGGCGCGTTTGTGCTGCCGGTTCGCATACACATAAAGTACACCATCACCCTAAAATCGGATATGGTGCCGGCCGGCGAAATAGTGCGCTGCTGGATTCCTTTTCCACGGGAAATCCCCGGGCGGCAAACCGATATCGAACTGGTTGGCAGCGTTCCGCAAAAATATACGCTGGCGCCCCCGCAGCAAATGCAGCGCACCATTTATTTCGAGAAAGAAAGCGCCGGTAGCAAACCCACTGTGTTCAGTGTGGAATATGCCGTAACGCAGCACGGCACCTACACCCATATCGATCCGGATCAGGTTGTACCTGTAGAGCCCGATTCAGCTCTGCTGCCTTATGTACAGGAGCGTCCGCCGCATATCGTTTTTAGCGAGGCCTTGCGCGCATTGTCGCGCAAAATTGTTGGTAATGAAAAAAATCCCTATCGCATTGCGCAAAAAATTTTCCAATGGATCGATGGCAACATCCCCTGGGCTTCGGCGCGGGAATATTCCACCATCCGCAATATCAGTGCATACGCTTACGAAAACGGCCACGGCGATTGCGGCATTCAGACCCTGTTGTATATCACTCTGCTGCGCATGAACGGTATCCCGGCCCGCTGGCAGTCCGGCTGGGAATTCCAGCCGCCCCATGACAGCATGCACGATTGGGGCATGGTCTATTTTGAACCGTACGGCTGGATGCCCATGGACGTAACCTACGGCCTGAGAAATACGGATGATGAAAAACTGAAGTGGTTTTATTTGCAGGGAATGGATAGCTACCGGCTCATTTTTAATGATGATTTCAGCCGGCCCTTTTATATTCCCAAAAAACACTTCCGTTCCGAAACCGTGGATTCCCAGCGCGGCGAATTGGAATGGAAAGGCGGAAATCTGTATTTTGACCAATGGGAATGGAAAATGGAGTGGAAAGCGGAACAGGTGAAGTAAGG
>DRQG01000159.1 GCA_011369465.1 Caldithrix abyssi | reverse complement strand
GCGCAAGGCCAAAAAATCATTCCACATATATTCCAAACCCGCGCCAACCGTTTCGTTGTTATCGTTGGGATGCACACCGTCCACGGCCAAAGTAAGGCGGTGGTATTCGCTGGGCAGCAGTGTTTCCGTGCCGCCCATCAGGTCTATGGCCAGCCCCAGGCGGAAAACAATCGGCAGCGGCCAGGATTCGGTTTTCAAATGGGTCTCCACGGGATCGCCGGTTACCGGATCGGTGTTTAAGACCAGCAGGTCGTCGCCGGTCATGGTCATACTGCCTCCGAAATTGGCCATATTCATACCGATCCGTAAACCATAGAATTCCGTCTGGTAAATCGTCCCGAAATCGAAGGCCACCGTGGTCGCTTCTTCATTAAATATGGTTTGGCGGATATATTTGGCCTTAATGCCCACGGAAAAACGGTCGGTTAAACGGCGGGAATAAGTCAGGCCCAAAGCCAGATCGGTTACGTTGTAATAAATCCCGTTGCCGTCCTGTTCTTCGAAGGTGGTTTGTTCGATATCGCCGGATGAAAGATAGATTAAATCCAATCCGAGCGCCGCGTTTTCGCCGAGCGGAGCGGCTAACTGTACGGCGTCGTGGGTGATGCCCGCGAACCATTTGGTATGCGTGGCCGAAAAAGCGGCGGAAGAAAGATGGGTAATTCCGGCCGGGTTCCAGTACAAGGCGGTTACGTCATTGGCCAAAGCCGTAAAATTACCGCCCATGGCAATGGCCCGGGCGCCAACGCCAATTTTCAGAAACGGCGCCGCAGTGGTGCCCACTTTGGGAAATCCGGCCATAAGCAGCGCCGGCGAGAATACAATTAAAAGAAATAACCGACATCGTTTGTTCAACGCAAATCCTCCGTATGTTTCCCGTAAAATACATTCCCAGGGGAAACCAAATTACTATTATCGCACCACAGCCAGTTTGCCCGTAAATTTTTGACCGTCGGGGGTTTTTACCACAAATACGTACAACCCATAGGCCACGGCCAGCCCTTCGTCGTTTTTCAAATCCCAGAATGTGACGCCGGAACCGTCGATATGCTGCAGGGTGCGGATCAGATCGCCGGCAACGTTAAAAAGACGGATTTCACAACGCTCCGGCAAATGGGTGAACATAATTTTGTTTTTGAACGACGAAGAGACAAAAAAGGGATTGGGTACGGCGCGTATTTTTTGCATATCTTCCCCGGACGCCGGAGCGAATGACGCGCCCTTCATAGAAAACCGATACACCAACCCTTCGTAAAAGGGCTGCATTTTGCGAATGGTAAATTCATCGCCGTCCGAGGGCGGGGTATCCGAGGGACGGTGGTCGGTTACCAGACGCACTTCCATGGTATCGTTATCGGGCGTGTAATAATACATCATAATCCGGTCCGGATATGGGAAACCGGGGGTGTAGGCCTTGCCGCCGGGAATCAGATCCCAGCCTATGGCCGAAAAACGTCCGTAGGGCGACCCGATGAATTCGCCCAAAAAGGTATTGTCGCTGATATCGATCGTTGTTTCGCCGTCATCCACATAAATTTTTAAGGGAAGATGGATAGTGGAATCGTGCGGCACCTCGTACCACAAATCATAATAGCGGGCCGTTAAACCGCCCTGCGGATATTCGTCAATCACGATTTTAAAACGATAACGGGGGTCAAAATTGGTTACCGTAATATCGTTGGGGCCGGTGGGTTTAACGCTCCAGTAAAAAGTGCAGGTATCGGCGGCCACTTTGGTCCATTCGGTAATCACCTTCCCCGGTTTCACATCGTTTAGCACCAGTCGAAAGCCGTCCACCACGGGAATATTGTCGCCGCTTTCATCGCTGAGCCGCTGCCGATAAAGAAGGGTGTCGCCGCTGTCCGCATCTTTCAGCGTAAAGGTGGTTGCCGAATCCACAACCGCGTTTCCCTCGTAAATGGGCGTGTTTTCCTCAAAGGTGATTTCATAGCGGCGCGTTTTGAGACGAGCCGGATCGATAATTTCCACCGCGGCCGTGGCATCGGTGCGGCCTTCTTCCGGTTCCAGCCGTTCGCTTCCTTCGATGGCGCCCGGGATCAGATTGGCCGGGGGCGTTTCGGGACGCACTGCCACAACATTTACTTCGTCCGGCGTAAGCCCTTTGGCGCTTTCCAGAGCTTCCACCAGATTAAGCGGATCGCCGCGGTCGTAGGCGGTTACCGTGTACCAGTACTCCACGCCGTTGGATACATTGGAATCCACAAAAGTGTGCCGCAATCCGGAATTGTTTCCCAGATACATATTGGAAATGGGATCGTAACCGCTCACGTCGTTATCCAGATCGTACTGGGCCAGGGGCACATAGCCGACAAACTGGCCGTGCGGATCGGTGATGACCTTGCCCCAGCTTTTACCGCGGTCGGTGCTGCGATAGACCTTGTAGCCCTCAAAATCCTTTTCGCCGCTGATATTATCGACCGATTCCTCGGCCGAGGCGTCCCAGACCAGGGTAACCTTACCGTCGCCGGGATAGGTGCTGAGCACCGGAGAGGAAGGCGGGTTGGAACCGTTCCAGTTGTTTTTGGCCAGCTTATGCACCCATTGCACATTCTCGAGCAGATCGGCTTCATCGTCGCCCAATACGATGGCTATTTCCATTGGCATGGAATCCCCGGGGGCCAGCGATACCGGTCCGGTGGAGAACGTCCAGGTGATTTCGCCCCCGCGCCCCAGACCTTCCGGGTCCAAATCCGGGGCATAGGACACATCGTCGATATGCACATTATCGCCGTGAAAATAGCGGGCTTTCAGCGTATCGGGCAGGCCGGTTGTGTCCGAGGTAAGCAGCCGCCAGAAATCTTCGTCCTTGCTGGGAATAAAATCATCGTGGAAGAAATGGAAATTGGTCACGCCGTTATTTTCCGGCGAGGTAACCAGCAGCAAACCGATATAGCCCACTTTTATCCACGGCGGGCGCGGCGTCAGGTCGGTATCCCACATATAAACCAGGTCCTTTTCCCCGTCATCGTTGGAATCGATAAAATTGATCATATCGTGGTTGTCAAAATCGATCAGAAATTGCAGCATCATTCCCGGAAACAAACTGTCCAGCACAGCATTGCCTGTATTTTTGATATTGAAGCGAAAGATCAGAAAATCCTCGGCATAACGGCGGGTGAAGGAATAGGCCGTCTGCTCAACGCGCAGGCCGTACTGCGTGTGATTGCCTTCATCGGTGAAAACGGTATAAAGATCGCGCTCGGAAGTGAACTCGCCGGGATGATAAACCCCGTCCCGATCCTGCCGCCAGATACCCGGCCAAAAGGGATTGCCGTAGGAATCCAGAGGCCAGGTTTCTTTGTTATCGCTGGTGGCCATAATAGGCGTCAGGTCGCTTTCGCTTACGGTTACATTACCCGAAAAGAGGTTTTCGTCGGCGCGCCGCCAGTCGCGGCTGATGATATTGGACGCCGGGTCCTGAAAGGATTCCAGCACATCGCCGCGGTACCCCATCATAAAATCCACGCCCCAGCCGTAGTGCTGCTCGTCTTTGGCCCCTTCGCCCCAGGCCGGCCAGTTGATGGATGGAGCGAATACGTGGAATTGGCCCAACTGACCAAAATCGGTAATCACGTTAGCCACACGGCCTTTGGATTGAATGCCCACCGAGAAATCGCCCGTCTGATACGGTTTGAGGATTTCCACGAAGGTGTTGGCGGAATACTGTTTATAAACCTTGCTTTCATCCACCTGCGCAGGCGCGGCGGCGGAAAAAAAGAGCAGGTATGCGATGAATAAAACGGTGCGCCGTATCAAGGCCGTCCTCCGAATCTGTTTTGCCTAAAATCCAATGGTCGCTCCCAATCGTAAAATACGCGGCGGTCCCACATCGTTGGGATTGTGTTTGTAATCCTCACCCGAACCGAACAACTGGCTTTTCCCGTCGTCCCACACCTTACCTGTACGGGGCTGCACAACCAGCGGGTTCAGCCAGTCGAACACATTCATTGCTTCCAGAAAGATGGAAAATGAAACCGACGAGAAATCGAACATTCTTTCCAGGCGGATATCCACGGTTTTTGTCCAGGGCATACGCGCGGAATTTTTTTCGAAATATTTGGTGCGGTCGTCGCTGATGGGTGTGTAGGGCAGGCCGCTGGACAGCTTGCCCAAAAGCGAAAAGCGAATGTTCTCCAGCGGATAGAAGCCGAACAGGTTAAAACCGTGCTCTTTGGGCAGCATAATCCAGATATTAACGGAAATATCGTGCCGCCGGTCAAAATCGAGATAAAATTCCTTTATGGATCGCGGCCGCCCCTCAAAAATGTTGTAGGCCTCTTCGGTGGGCGTGCTTTCATTGCCGCGGGCTACGGAAAGACTGTAATCCAGTTTGGCCGACCAGTAGTTGCTCATCCGTTTTTCAAAGGAAAGATCAACGCCCTGCACCCGGGCAAAACTGTTATTGGTAAATATGGCGTAACGAAAAAGCGTTTCCACATAAATCGTTCCCAGCAGGTCGGTAATATCTTTGGAATAGGCGGAAAGCTTAAGCGCCGTATTGTCGCTTATTTGCTGCGATATACCGAATTCGTAACTAATGGTTTTCTGCGAACGCACCGCCGGGTTGGCCACCAGCGCCAGCTTGGCCCGGCCCAGTTCCTCCGGGTTTAAAAATTGCAGATTGCGGTAGATTTCCTGAAAATTGGGGAACTGGAAAAAATGGCCGTAGGAAAAATGAAAGACCATGCTCTCGCTGATGGGATAGGCCAACCCCAGCCGCGGGCTCAGCTTCAGCTCCGGTTTGGTGTCCGTATGGCCGGCCAGGGGATTCTCCGGGTCTGTATAGGCAAAGGATTTCACATCCACGTAATCCCCCCTCAAGCCGACGTTGAGGATAATGGAGCTGTATTCGATTTTATCCTGCACATAGAAGGAAGCGGAAAGCGGTTTTTTGTGGTAACGATTCAGAAAGAACTCATCAGCATTGTTGCCTTCATTGGTGTAATCAAAAACATTCAGATCGTAACTGTTCAGCTCAAGGCCGCTTTTGAATTCGTGGTGCTTCCCGGCCTGAAAAACCCAATCGGCTTTTAAATTATAGGTTTTTGATCGGAAATCGGAATATGCCTGGCTGTTGCCGCTGATGATAAATTCCAGCTTGCCGTCCAGCTCCGGAAAGATATAATCCGAATAATGCAGTTTGCCCACACGAAACAGAGATTTATGGTCTATGACCGAGGCGTTGAGTGTTAGAAAAGAGGTTTTGGACAAAACATGATTGTACTGCAAGACATAGCGTATGCTGTTAATTTCCCAGTGACCGTAATTATTGGGTAAATATTTATAGCGATGGTTGTACGGTTGTGTGGTGGCGTCGCTGTATTGGACGGTAAACGACAGTTTATTGGCCCGGAAGGGAAAAGACAGCTTGCCGAAAGCACTGCGGGTGAAGCTGTAGCCAAAGGGCAGCCAGCTGTTGCGATTGTCGTATTCGCCGGAAACGAAAAAACTGCCCAAACCGGCCGGCAGGGGCCCGCTTAAAAAGCCATTAAAATTGCCCTCGTAAGGAAATATCGTATTGATTTGATCCAATCCGTTGGGCTCCGAATAATACAGCCGTCTGTTGTTGGTTTTGTCGTAGATCGGATTGGCGTCCTGCACCAGCGCGTTGGGCTTGCGGTAGGGGCTGGGGTTCAGCATCGGGCTGGTGTAACGGATTCTGCCGGAAAGTTGTTCCGAGCCGTCGTTGGTTACGATATTGATAACGCCGCTCATAGCCCGGCCGTATTCGGCGTTGAAGGTGCCGCTGAGCACCTGCAATTCGCTGATGGCGTAATTGTCAATCAATCCGCCGAGGCCTTTATTCAGCGGATTTTCCACCGGTACGCCGTCCACCATAAATGTGGCTTCATTTACCCGGCCGCCTCTGAAATGGAGGTTTCCTTCGGCGTCGGTGGTAATTCCGGCCTGATTGGCTACCACAGCAGTAAAGTTTTCCACCGGCATGGCGTTGATTTCTTCGCCCGATACCACAGCTAATTTGGCCGTGTTATCCGGTTGAATCAGTGGGCGTTCCGCCGTGACGGTAATGGTTTCGGAACTCTCTAAGGCGGTGGCTTCCAAACGGAAGTTGACGATGGTGGTTAAATTGGTGGATATTTTTACATTTTTAACAATCTGAGGAATGTAGCCCACATAATCGGCGGCTACATCGTAAGAGCCGGGAGGAATGTTGATAATGATGAAATGTCCCTCGGCATCGCTGGCCGCGCCAAAGGATGTATTTTTGAGATAGATATTCACCCCGACAAGCGGTTCGCCGCTGCGCTTATCGACAACCGTACCTACCAGTTTACCGCGGATACCGGCGCTAACTGTGCTTGTTAAAAATAGTAAAACCCAAAAAAAGGAAAGCGTTCGATTAAACAAATTATTTGGCATAATTAAGCGTATCCCGTTTGTCCCGCTTACCTGTGTCATAAATTTACGAAAAAGGCTGTCCCAATATTTTAATCAATACCGATACAAACCGAGCACAACCACTGCGGCGCTATTTTGGTTGAGAAGGGGTGACTGTAAAACCTTCCGGTAAAAGAAATTGTATTCTGAGAAGTCATTCATACCATTACAGGACAGCCTTTTCCCCGGCAGCTACTTGAGCAGTATCATTTTGCGGGTCTGGCTGCCGTTTTTAGTAAACAATTTGTAGAAATACACACCAGGCGCCACTTGTTTGCCCGCATCATCCGTTGCGTTCCAGGTTACGGTTCGTTCTCCGGCCTGCTGAGCGCCGTTGATCAGGGTGCGGACTTCCTTGCCCATAATGTCGTAAATGGTCAGGCGCACGTCGCTTTTTTCCCTTAAAACGTAGCGGATGGTTGTCGTCGGATTGAATGGATTGGGATAGTTCTGCAACAGTACGAAAGACTCCGGACGAACAGCGTCTTCATCGTCTCTGATGGCTGTGGGTACCGATTTAACAATGATATCATCCACGCAAATATAGGTGGTATCGGTAGCGTCGCCCATAAAATTTATTTTAAAGGCATAAAATCCGATCGGGCCGCTATCCAGATGAGCCGTAACGGTTGTGGTATCCTGATAGGGACAGCCGGGCAGCTCCTGATCGTTGAAATAGAACCAGAAGTCGTTGCCCTTGGCCTTAACGGCTAATTTATTCCAACCCGGAACCATAGGCAGACCGCCGGGGATACTGTCGGCCAGCCATTCCATTATAGTAATGGGACTTGCGGGGGCCTCAACGGGACGTTTACGGAAACGCAGACGGGGTGAAAGGAACGAGTTGGTATCCAGCGTAGCCATAAACTGATAGGCCGCCGTGTTGCCCGCCGTATCGACGCGGAATTCCATTGCGTAATATTCCACGAACATGGCACCCTCTTTGCTCATATCCGGAAAATAAACATTGGCCTCAGCGTAATAATCCGTCCACTCCAGATTACCAGACCAGCTTTGAGCCACATTGCCTGTGTCTGCTTCGCGCCAGGTGCTCATACATCCCACCCAACCGTCTCCGCTGGGATTATCGGCCATTTCCTTCACAGTCAACGCTTTTCCGGCGCCGTTCTCATTAAAACCGGCATACCAGGGGTTGTCCGGAGTACCGTCGGTGAAATACTCCTCGTACATAATTTCCTGTGCAAATAAGAATACCGGCAGGAACAAAATAACGATTTTTGTAACCATGCGCATAAAACACCTCCCTTGATTGATTTACATAAAACAGGTGAGAATCAGGTCGCATTTGCAGGTAAAATCGCAGCGCTTCCATAGCCTTAAACCTTAGTATTAATATATATCCGGACATATATTATTTCAATACTTTTGTTATTTTGCTGCGAAACCGCATTCTGATAAAAAACCAATCCGAGAGCGTTTTTTCTTTCTGCCTACATACCAAACTGACCGAAGAATGAGGAAAAAGCTACGCTGACCACGATCCAAATGGCCCACAACGTTAACACAGGAACAGCCGCTTTTTTTGTTTCAACCCTGTAAAACACGGAAAAACCGATAATCCAGAGAACAATTTGCCAGATCACAAAAACATCAATCTTGGATAGGAGCAGGTAGAGTAGTGACGGGTCTTCCCCAATAGCCGGAACGGGCAGCAACACCGAAAGATCGGTGGCAACGCCGCGCATGGTTCCTTTACTGATGACAAGCAGCGTTCGCAGAGGGCCGGCTACAATGGTAATCAGGCTGCTCCACGAAACCAGCGCCAGCATTTTTTTAAAGGTTACCTCTTCGGAATTGGTGATCATTATATTTCCCGCTAAAAGGAAAATACCCCCTAAAATGACCCAAACTGCAACAGTGGCAATAGGAATCATGGCAATGCCGATATACTTCATCGGGCCTTCCATTTGGGTCCTCACAGCATCCATCTGTTCGGCCGGCATGTCTTTGGCTTCCATTATGGCCAGTTGATCCTGCATAGTAATATCCATAACCGCGTATTGCAGGGCAATGGTGATGGCTACGGTGATCAGGTAGGGCACAAACCAACTCGGCCTGGCATTAATACTTTCAAAAGCGCTGCGAGGAGCTGTGAAAACAGAAATCAACTTTTGCATGAAACTCATTTCCGATACGGTAGAGTTTGCGTTGGTATCCATAAATGGCCTCCTTAAATAGAATTAAAGTTTTATGGTTTGGGATGGTTAGCTCAGATTATTGATGAAACGATTTCTTCAATAAAATGTTACATCAAATTTAAAATTCACGTCACAGGAACATACAAATAAATATCGTCTTTATTCAAAATAAAAATCACAAAGGTATTGGCTCACGGTATCTGCGGCACTGAATGTATTAGAAGGATAAAAAATCAGAAAAGCGTTGCATTCAACCAAAAGGTTTTGTAGATATTTCTAAATGTGCAGACAACCCTTTGCTATTCATTCCACCGGGACAGGCAAGGGCTGGAATAATCACATCGTATCCGGTAGTTCTGTATATTGTTATTCCCGGTCATCATTACGAAAAACAGGAGCGTTCTGTGCCTTTAAAACAGTGCCGCATCGACTATGTGCTGCTGCGGAAAGAACTGAAAAGAAAATATAAGCGGAGCGGGACGGAAGAAAATTTTCTCTACCGGTATCTTGTCCGGTATTTCATCCCCCGGCTCATGCTGTGGATGCGCTTTTTTGTCTGTTTTGTCCGGGCTGTGATAAAGCTTTTGCCGGTCTGGTTCGAAGAATTAAAAAAGTTTTGCCCGACGCGGAACAAGACAAAAAAGACGTCTGCTGTACCGCTCATTGTCGGGCACAGGGGCGCTGCGGCTCATGCTGTGGAAAATACCATCGCGGCTTGTGAGGCCGGACTTTCCGAGTATCACGCCAACGCTTTGGAAGTTGATATCTGCATAACCGGTGACGGGCAGATTGTGCTGTGGCATGATTGGGACCCCGATAATTTTTTATCTGTTGTCCGGCAGGCCGGGCTGGAACCGAAAGTGAAATACCGGCCGTTTGTTCCTATGAACGGATCCTTCCGTAAACCGGTAAACCAGCTTTCTCTAAAAGAATTACGACGGTATTACGGGTATGCCCACAAACGCAAATACCCCCGTAAACTAAACGCCGAAATTCCCACGTTGAATGAGTTTTTTGAATGGGCTGTGTCTAAAAAAGAACTACGCTGTGTTTTTCTGGACTGCAAACTGCCGGAAAAAGATTTGAACATTTTACCCGATTTCTTACAAGAAATAAAAACAACCATAAACCGCTACTCACCCCATTTTAAAATAGTTCTTTTAACCGCGTTCGACAAAGTCATGGAAAGAATGCGTCAAATTGAGCCAACCTTGAATTATGCCATCGACACTTTATTACCTTATGGACTGGTCTTACAACCGGAAGGTTACAGCTCGGTGGAACGGGCTGCCAAATTCGGTAATCGTTGGGCCAGCGCCGGGCGTCCCACGGCACTGGATGCTTCTCCGTGGACCTCATATCGTCGCTTAATCGCTTATGATATGGATAGAATTACGGATAATAACAATGAAAACGCGGTTCAGGCACTGCTTGCCTGGACCATAAATAAAAGAAGAGAATTACGCTGTCTGGTAAAATATGAGGTTTCGGCGATTGTAACCGACTATCCGGAACGATTGTCCGGAATTGTTGGAAAATTACAGAAATCAAAAGGCCGATAATTTTAATTCTGTGCTTGCCAATTGCCCCGATTATCTTTATCTTTGATACGGTTAAACCTAACTCAAAAACCACCTTATTATAATCAACTTTGTTTAATTAGGAGGCTTACGCCATGAGCCGTCGTTCGGTTTATCGTTATTTCAAAATTAGTGTCATTTTATATCTGGCTTTAGGAATGGGCTATGCTGCCGACTTGACCCACGGCCCGGTTGTGGGGGGTGTTACCAGTCAATCCGCTACATTCGTTTTAAGAGTGGATGCGGCTGCCGATGTATCTGTTGAACTTGCGATGAATAAAGATTTTAGCGGATCTGTTTTTACAAATACGGTTTCTGCGGACAGTGCAAGCGATTATTTTGTAAAGGTTACGGTTAGCGGGCTGGCAGCGGACACCCGATATTATTATCGTCCCGTTATTGACGGAATGGCCTGGGACGACGGTTTGGAACGTTCTTTTTCCACTTTTCCTCCTGAAGGGGAGGAAGCCTCATTTACGTTTTTATTCGGTTCCGGACAACAGGCCGGCGGTGATCCCCATTCCAATTTTGGGACGATCTTTCCGGTTATGGCCGAAGAAGACGCCCTCTTTTTTCTCCATCAGGGCGACTGGACCTATCCCGATACGACCGATGCGGAAGCCGGAAATCCGGGTAACTATTTTCCATTGGATTATAGGAACGTCCAGTCTTCCTACCGATCCCGTTACACGTACGATTATCCGATGGAAACGCTGTGGCGGAAAATGGCGGTGGATTACACCTATGATGACCATGATCTAGTTGACAACAACTGCGATTACACTTATCCCGGTATCGAAAATTCCATACGCGGTTACCGGGAAATGTTCCCCCATTATCCTTTACCCAGCCCCGAGGAAGGCGTGTGGCATAAATTTACCTGCGGGAATGTGGACGTTTTTATGGTTGATAACCGGGCGCAACGATCGCCAAATATGGAAGCATTTGTTACTTTGCCGCCAAATCCGTATTTCAGTGAAGAAACCTGGATGTTCCGGCCGCCTATGGGGCACCGGCTGCTTTCGGGAAAACCGGGATTTCCTCCGTTTAATCAGTTAAACTGGCTGTTACAGGGTCTGGAAAATTCGCAGGCGGACTGGAAGTTCATCTCCACGGGCACGCCGTTCAACCCGGGTTTTCGCGCTGCCATCGAATTAGCCCTGTTATTGCAGAACGATCCCCGTTACAATCCGATTATTACGCCGGAAGGCCCGGTTACCATGCGCGAGGTTGCCGCCGAGTTTTCCGATAAGTGGGCCGGCTTTCCCGAAACCATTTTTCTTTTACTCAGTCATATCATTAAACACAATATTGAAAATGTCATATTTATCAGCGGCGATACCCACACCGCCGGGATTGACGACGGCGCCAATTCCATCATCCCGGAACTGATGGCCGGCGGATTGGATCGTACCAACGGCCGTATTGTGGCCATGCTGGAACAGTTTGGCATCTATATTTACAATAAGGGCGGCCATACCAGCGATCAGTCCGATTTTGGCAACGCTTACGGTCGGATAACCGTTTTTGGCGCGGACTCGGTTTTGTTGGAAGCCGTGAGCGAAAACGGCAATGTTTTGGGACACCATGTGGTTAAATCCGGTTTTATTCCTTCGTCCGTGGGCGCCACCGTTGTACCGCTGGCCCTGGATTTTGACCGCGTACCGGTGGGGGAAACTGCGCAACAGGCTATTATTATAACCAATACAAGTATTGATCCGGTTTTTGTTGAACGCATTACCAGCAGCGATCCGGTGCATTTTCAGGTCTTTCCGAGACGCACCATGATCATGCCGGGTAAAGTAAAACATTTTGCCGTGTTTTATACGCCGACTGTGGAGGGTGAGAAAAACTCCGCTGAGTTGACCGTCTATACAAATGATCCCGATGGTCCTGCTGTGGTTAGTGTTTCCGGCAAGGGCTTGGCCGGAAACAGCAAAGGCAAAGATAATAATATCGCTCCGCGGGAAATTGTACTCAAACAAAATTATCCCAATCCGTTTAATCCCACGACAACCATTGAGTTTAGTATCCCGAAAGCTCAGAATGTCAGTCTGAAAGTTTACAATCTTCTGGGACAGCAAGTGGCCACCCTGGCCGAGGGTGAAATGGAAGCGGGTCTGCATCGGGTAACCTGGAATGCTTCCGGCATGGCCAGCGGATTGTATTATTATCGTTTGCGTGTCGGTTCGGTTATTAAAACCCGAAAATTGTTTGTCATGAAATAAAGCGCTCGCACAGCGGGTACTTTTTCTGATTTACGGGGAACGGAATTTTTCGTTCCCCTTTTTTTATCTCGCAACAACAAAGTATAATCTCTTTTGGATTTTCGGCTTTGCCGGAGAAAAATATCAAAACATAGCTATCCTAAATATGATCAGTTGCGACTTAAATACAATAGTATGAAACATAAAATCCCCCCCAAAAAAAAGCAGGCTGTTGCAGAATAGGGAATTTGGGGCTGAAGCCCCATAATTTGTTGGATTACTGTCCCCCCGCGCTAAAGCGCGGGGCTATTCAAAATTTATAAGCCTATTAAAAATAATTAAATAGCCCCGACTTTTAAGTCGGGGGCAAAAAATTATTTCCCTATTTTTTAGGCGCTTTAGCGCCTTTATATAGAAACTGCAACAGCCTGAAGGGGGTTAGGGAGTTGTAAAATCGTCAAATAGATTGCTTTATATTTTGCGCAAAACACCCCCTTAGTCCCCACGCCACGGCGTAGAAGCCTTAATAGGGGGATACTCGTAAACACTGATATTTTACGTAACCTTTTCTATCTACTTAGGCTGTTTAGGACGGATGTGATATCAAAATGAACTCGTTCGATTCCTATTTGATTTGTATTGTTTTTTTTCCCAATTTGAGTAAATGAGTTTAATCCAAAAAAGGGTGCTGCAAATAAGATGTCACCCTGAACCCTGGCCTGACGCCAGAACAAGCTTGTTTCAGGGCCTGTTGAATTGATTGAAGTTATGGATTCCGAAACAAGTTCGGAATGACTTCTACAACCATTTTAAAGTGGACTCATAAATTGAGGGGATATAAAAAGCGCTAAATTTTTGAATATGTTCAACTAACGTATAGGGCCGACGGTGACAAGAAAAATATCGATACTATTATTTACGCTTATTCTGCTTACCTCTTTATTGGGGCAGGAAGGCCATTTGGAATCCGGTGTGATGGCCGGATTGAATATGGGGCAATTTAGCAGCAAATTTCCGGGATCAACAAGCAATAACCGCTTGAAAACGGGGATTATTGCCGGTGGATATGTACAAACCCCCTTACATCCTCAGCTTTGGATGCGGGGTGAACTTATTTACACCCAAAAGGGTAACCGTATCGAATCGGATTCAAACGCAGGCCTTATTACTACGGATTATCTGCTGCACTATATAAGCGCCAATATTACCGGCCGGTATCTTCCCGTAAAACGTTTGGTGCTCTATTTTGGCCCGCAAGCCTCTTACCTGTTGAGCGCGGCCTGGAACACTTCCGGAGCATCAGGAGAAAGTTCGGGCAGCAGCACCGATGAATTCAAACCGTTGGAAATCGGTGTACTTGGCGGCGTCGCATATCAGGTTAGCGGAAATTGGGAAATACAATTCCGCTATGAATTCGGTTTATCCAATCTGTTCAATTCGGAGCTGGGGGAACAATACAATCTGCAAAACCGGGTTATGTCCTTTATTTTAGCATATACGTTTACCGATTAAGCCGGATAGGCGCAGGCAATGTTTTTTTTCTTTCATCATTATTACATCGCTGGCAGATAACATGAAAATTGCATCCATTCTCAATAAAATAAAACGCTATGGCCCTATGGGGTTAAGTTATGTACTGGGTATGGAACGGGTTCCGCCACCCCGTCATATTCATCTCGAAATAACCAATATATGTAATTTTCGCTGTGTGTATTGTCCGCAAAGCCGGCCGGAAGAACATTTTCGGATCATCGGTAAAGGCAAAATGTCTTTCGATACCTTCAAAACCATACTGGATAAACTGCTTTCGGTGTATAAATTTGAGCGTCTGGTTCTCACCCGCGACGGCGAACCGCTGGTTCATCCCCGATTGACGGATTTTGTCGCGTATGCGTATTCTAAGGGGGTGAGAACCACCATCGGTTCGAACGGCAGTTTAATCAGCAAAGAAAAGGCGCAAGGCCTGCTCGCCAACGGTTTGTACAGCGTAAAAGGAGATTTGTGCGCGGACAGTGCCTATTATGAAAAAGTACGCGCCGGAGGAAAATTTGAGGATGCATTGAACGGTTATCGCAATCTGTTGCAGGCGGCAAAAGAATGCGATGCTGATTTTCGCCTGGTGCTGGTGGATTTGTATTCGTATCAGTTGAACACGCCCGAAGAAATTAGTGAGAGTATAACCAGACTGAAAGATTTGTTTAATGGATATGAACGGTGGATCTCCGTCGGTCCGGCTAAAATGCACAATGCTCTCGGAGAGGCGCAGGAAACCTTTTCTGTAAGTAAGCGCCAGCCCAATAACAAATACAATCGCTGCCACCACCCCTGGCTGGAAATGGTTATCGACTACCGCGGCAATGTGGTGGGCTGCTGCCGCGACTTGCGCAGCGAATATCAGGTTGGTAATATCTTACAGGCAGGGGATATCGATAAAGACATCTGGAACGGGGAAAAAATGCGCTTTTTAAGGCGCAGCCTGCGAGACAGAAAACCGGAACAGATCAATATTTGCAGTAAATGCGATTTACCCTACGGCGAATCGTACGCCGGAAAAACCATATCGGGGAAGATTAAGCGCTTCCTTTTTGAACAGGCCTAAAAGGGAATGAAATGTTGCAAAATCAGGATTATATAGAACATTACAAACTGGACGCCGAATATGTGGATTATTTTCAACCGTCCAAATTCGAGAAAGAGGTCATCCGGCGTCGTTATCAAACGCTAATTGCCTTAAGCCGGCCCGCCGACGGCGAGCGTATTTTGGAAATCGGAAGCGGGGGCGGCCAGGTATTAGCTGCCATCGGAAAGAAATCGGTCTACTATTATCCACTGGATATAGCGCATAATAATCTGAAGGAAATCAGGGAAAGATCCGGAAATCTATATACTCTGCCGGTTACGGGTGATGCTTTCCATCTGCCGGTTCAAAATGAGTCGATGGATGTGGTGCTTTGTTCGGAGGTTCTGGAACATGTAAATGAGCCGGGAAGCGTTTTGGAAGAAATCCGACGGGTGCTCAAACCGCAGGGACGTGTGGTTATATCGGTGCCTTATAAGGAAAAAATAACCTATCAGTTGTGTATCCATTGTAACCGACTTACGCCTACCCATGCACATCTGCATTCTTTTGACAAACAAAAGATGGAACATTTATTCAATACATGCGGGCTTAAAACCGGGGGGAAACTGACCATGGGCAATAAAGCAGCCAATCGTTTGTATTTTAATATCGCTTTCAAATTTTTTCCGTATCTTCTCTGGCGGTTTTTTGACCGGTTTTTCAATCTGATCGTCCCCAAACCATCCCATCTGGTCGTTTGGGGGACAAAAGAATAAGTGATACAAAAACAGAGGCATAGAATGAACAAACGAGTGAAAACAGCCTTATACAGTATCCTTTTGGTTACCGCTCTATTTGCCCAGAGAAATTTTTCCGATTCCGAAATTACAAAAGTGGTTTTATTAGGTACGGGCAATCCCAATCCTTCTCCCTCACAATCCGGTTGTTCGGTGGCCATAGTCGTACATGATACGCCTTATATCGTTGATTTCGGGCCGGGTTTAATACGCAAGGCAGCGGCTCTGTCTCCTAAATATGGCGGACCTATTAAAGGGCTGGATGTAAAAAAGATAAAACGAGCTTTCCTGACCCATCTGCACTCCGACCACACGACCGGTTATCCCGATTTAATTCTCACACCCTGGGTGATGGGCAGAGACGAACCGTTGGAAGTGTACGGGCCGGAAGGTCTTAACGAAATGACCCGGCACATATTGGAAGCCTATAAAGAAGATATCCGTTACCGCTTATATGGACTGGAACCGGCCAATAACCGGGGCTGGCGGGTAAACAGTCATGAATTCACACAGGAAGGTCTTATTTATCAGGACAAAAACGTAAAAGTGGAAGCCTTCCCCGTTCCGCACGGCACCTGGCCCAATGCCTGGGGTTTCCGGTTCACCACACCCGATAAAGTTATTGTGCTTTCCGGGGATACGGCGCCGTCGGACAAAATTGTTGAGTACGCCAAAAACGCCGACATCCTGATTCATGAAGTCTATTGCAAAAAAACCTTCGATAAAAAAGATGATTTCTGGAAAAATTATCATTCCCGCAACCATACTTCTACTGTCCGGTTAGGGGATATTGCCGCAAAAGCCCGGCCTAAAATTTTAGTCTTGTATCATATTTTATTTTGGGGCGCCAGCGACGAGGATTTATTGCGTGAAATCGGGGAAAAGTATAAAGGGAAAGTTGTTGTGGGGAAAGATTTGGATATTTTCTAATTTACTTTTTAAAGAGAAAAAATATTATGCGTAAAACTAAATTTTCGGGAGTGATAATTTTATTAACGTTCCTATTCTCTTTCCCGGCATTGGGTGATTCAAGCGGAGAAGTATTGCTGGTGATCGGCTCCGATACGGCCATTTGGGAAGGTATGAACGTAGGACGCTTCCACTGCACCTATAATCAATCCCTGTACACCGATCCTTCCCGGAATGCCTATGCCGTAATGGATCCCGCTTTTCGTGCGGACCTGGTGGATTCTTACGGCCAGCCGCTCAAAATGACCTGGTGGATGATGGCCGGAAATATATTTCGTTACGCAACAAATACCAATGTCCCCGTTCCCAATATTATGACCTTGTACCTGATGAAAAAATATCATGGTCAAAATGTTTTACAAAACGGTGATGAACTGACACTCCATTATCATACATTTGTCTGGACAGATTATGACCGGGACGGGCAATATTATTGGAATCAGGCAAAGAGTTTTCCGGAATCGCTGGATGATTTTAACATAACCCTGGCCCAGTTTCTGTTGGAAGAACAGGTCTTTCCCGTCTCCTTTCGCAGCGGCTGGCATTATATGGATAACGATTGGCAGAATTATCTGGACGAGCGCATTCTACCGTACAGTTTGCACAATGATTATCCGCATAAACGGACGGAAGACCCGGAACCGATCGATAATATTTATGATTGGTCGCAGGCGCCTTCCGCTTTTGTACCCTATCATCCCGACAGGGATAATTATCAAATTCCCGGAAACAGTCCCGGCTGGCAGGTGCGTTCTGCGCATATATGGAGAGCGCGGGTAAACGATTACATGGACACGGTCTTCTCAGCGGCTCAGCAAGGGGAAGATCAGGTGGCTTGCTTTTGGGCGCATTTGCCGGAATCGGATTTTCTGGAAAACCTGCAAAAAATTGACAGTGTAGCCCATCATTGCGAAACAAAATATCCCGGCGTCAAATTCCGCTATTGTACCGCCATAGAGGCAATGCAGCGCTGGCGCCGCGGAACGGATACCATCCCGCCAACACTTACTTTTAACGATGAAATCGACGGAGAGGACGTCTATTTCCTGATCGAATCGGATGAAACCGTTTTTCAGCAGCAGCCTTTTGTTGCTGTTAAGAATATATATGAAGACTATACCGTCCTGGAATGTATGACCACCGGCAAGAATCAGTGGAAGACCGTCCGGCCGGTTGCGTTAAATTCGCTGGTTAAGGCTGCGGTGACGGTTTGTGATACCATGGGTAACCAATCCATGCAATTTATTTCTTATCTACCGGATGACGCATACATTGACAATTTGGATGAGGGTTATGCAGAGACATACGGCAACTGGAGCACATCCTCTGCTTATTCCTGGGGAATCGATTCGCGCATTGCCGGGCTCAGTACGGCTGACTCGGCCGGGGCTACCTGGATATATACCGTCCCTCAATCTACCTATTATAATATTTTTATTCAGTTTCCCGATGTAGCGGATAGGGCGGAACAGATCACCTTTTTGATCTCTCAAAATCAAGTGGTGGTGGATACGCTGGAATTTCAATCTCTGCTGCCGGCCAAACAATGGATTTACCTGACCACCGTACAAAGTGAGGAGGGAAGTGAACTGAGCGTGCAAATGCGCGCTGCGGGCAAAAGCGAGCCCGGTAAATATTTGGCGGCGGATGTATTGAAAATTTCCGCTCTGGTGCGGGATAAAGATATCGAAATGGAAACGGGATTTATCGATTTTGGCCAGATTAGCATAGAAGATACGGTAGAGTATTCTCTGGAAATCAAAAACAGGGGTATTCAATCTTTACAAATTTCTTCGATTACAGGTTTGCGAGGGCTAGTAAAAGTGAATGACATTTTTCCCGTATCGGTTCCGCCCATGTCCGGTATTAGCGTCCCTTTAACACTGTTTGTTACGGAAACCGGAACGCAAAGGGACACCCTGGAAATTGTTTCCGACGACCCCAGAGACCCCGCTATTCTGCTGCCGGTAACTGCCGAGGCGATGCCTTATTTTCATACCATTGATAATGAAGACGTTGAAGAGTATGAAGAATATGGCCAATGGCATACCAGTGTTGCGCAGATTTATGGACCCAGCAGCCGCTATGCCTGGTTGAATTCCAATCCGTTGGCATCGGCCCGTTTCCATACCAAACTTAAAAAGAACGGCACCTACGATATTTACGAAATCGTTCCGCAAACAGTTAATTCCACCGACGACGCCCTGTACGAAATTAAAGTAAACGGGGTGTTACAGGCTTCGTATCATGTTAACCAGAATGAGGGAAGCGGCAACTGGGTTAAAATAGGCCGGTTGTATCTTCCGGCCGGGAGCGATATTGAATTATGGGTAAAAGATACGGGTAACAGCACAACCGGCGCTGTCATTCGCACCGACGCTGTACGTTTTTCACTGCTCGAAGAAGGAACGGCGATTGACAGCCGGGAAAAGGGCTTTGCGAGCTCCTTTGCTCTGGCACAGAACTATCCCAATCCTTTTAACCCCCGTACAACGATTGAATATACAATACCGGCAAAAAGCAGCACGCCGCTGCTTGTCCGGTTAACGGTTTACAATGCCCTGGGGCAAAAAATAGCCGTATTGGTTGATGAAAAGAAAACAGCCGGCCGATATACCGTAACCTTTGATGCTTCCGGATTGGCCAGCGGTGTTTATTATTACCGGCTCAATGCCGGTTCTTTCGAACAAATTCGCAAAATGATTTTGCTTCGTTAATCGTACCCGTTAAAATTATAGCCATGTGAGATAGATGTGATAGATGTAACTGTTAAAGTTCATGACAAATATCAATTGGAAATCAAACTAACTCATCAGTTTGAAGAGAACAGAAGGGTATCATCGTACAAGGTAAATTTTTTCCTGTTCATCCCCAACAGTCTGGATATTAATTATTCCACCTACAAGAAAAAGGATTTTTATAGCGATATTCAAAACTACATCCGCTTTAAAACACCTGTTTATCTGATTAACCAGATTTATGAAGGGAATAACTCCCCCTATGCCAAGCTTCGAAAGGCCTGTACCAATTTGGTTGAGCTTCCCGATAAAAAGACCGTTGCGGAATATGAATATCATCTTAAAATGTTCAGTTCCATCACTAAAAGTGCCTTAAGAGATTACGTGGTTTTTATCGGGGCCAAAACGAATCCATCCGAAATTGTGGAACTGACCGAAACATTTAAAGATCAGGTGGAAGATCTGTGCCGCCATTTTCGCCAACTGAAAACGATAATCAATGTTCCGACGGTAGAAAAGAACATTTACGCCATTCTGTTATACGGCGATGAATACCTCAGCCTGCTCATTGAAAAATATACGTTTAAACTGCTTGAATTTTTGAAGCGTATAAAAACAGAGCAAAGTGACAGAGCCGCAGAACGACTGCTTGCGCTTATCAGAAGTGAGATCAATTATCGCAGTCAAAATGGCTATGAATCCGTTCCGCAGGATAACTCGGACAATGAGTCTGTAATATTTCGTTTTAGCGTGCTAAAAAAATATCTGGAAAGCGTTTTGTTTATCGATACGGCCAAAGAGCCGGAAGGCCAATTTGTTAAGCAATTGCTCATCAGTCTGGCGGCCGGTTTGGCTATGCTTTTTGCCACGGCCGTTGCATTTTGGGGGCATTCCGTGTACGGAAGCTATACCATGCCGATTTTCATCACGTTGATAGTCAGTTATATGTTAAAGGACCGGATAAAAGAGTTAATGCGCATATTTTTCACCCGAAAAATTTCCAGAAGACTGTATGACCAGCGAATAAAGATTTTAAGCGGCAATAAGAAAATAGGTGTTTTTAAAGAAGCGTTTGATTTTGTCAAAAAAAAGAATCTCCCGCAAGCGATTGTGCAATTGAGAAATCTGGGACGCAGCAAGGAATTTGACAGCAAGTTCTCACGGGAAAGTGTGATTTGTTACCGTAAAAAGATTGCTTTGTACAAAAATCTATATACAACGAATTATCACGATTATCAAATAAACGGCATTAATGATATTTTGCGATTGAATGTAAGCCCGTTTCTCAAAAAAATGGATAACCCGGATAAACCGCTCTACATTTTGCAGGATAAAGGCTATAAAAAAACCAGAGCACAGCGTGTTTATCACATCAACCTGGTTATAAAATATATATTTGAAGAGGACGAGCACCTGGTGCGTTACCGGCTCGTATTGAACCGCCGGGGGATAAAACGGATCGAAAAAATACCGTCTGTTATATAATATACAAGGGAAAAACCATGTCTAAATTGCTCATCTCTCTG
>DRQG01000158.1 GCA_011369465.1 Caldithrix abyssi | reverse complement strand
CGCCCAACAGCCCGATGCCCACATCACCCAGCCCGATGGACACACCCAGTTTTTTGGGCGTTACCCTTGCAGCCTGAGCGCCCCACAGGCTGTGGCAGGCGTCCGATGCGGCATAAACGGCGTTGCCCAGAGTAAGCGGCAGCTGCGGAATGATGAGCAAGACCAGCGCATCCAAAAAGAATGCCGGCTGCGGCAGAGCAGGCGAAATAAGATTTTCTCCGGCCATCTGCGGCACCCGGAATCCTAAAGAGAATGTCAAAAGAATACCCCCCGACACCAAAACTATAGAAATGGGAATTTTTTTTCGGAAGCGGAACAAAAACAGGATCAGAACCAATCCGCCCATCAACAGGAGGTTTATGGGCGTTGTACCGCCCGGCGCGTTCAGAATAAACCCTTTGCTAACCACAAGATCGACCGCTTTGCGGGCCAGAATTAAACCGATGCCCAACTGAATTCCTTTTACGAGCGTGGGCGTAAACCATTTTTGCAGCCAGCCGATGGCGCCGGTTAAAGAAAGCGCCAGCAGAAGAAGCCCGTAAAACACCGCCGTTCCCGCCAGCATTTCTACGGACACCCCCTGAGCGATAGCTACCACCGACATCACTTTGAGCGGTTGTACCGAAACCGGAACTTTGAAATACCAGCCGGTAATCAGGTAAACCGTTCCCCAAAGCAGGAAAAGCCGCTCCGGAGAGAAACCGTTAAAAACAATCAATGCATAGGCTAGGGGCAGCATCGTTCCCAGATCGCCCAACGCGCCGGACCATTCGCTTTTGCCGAATTGATTGCTTAACCGTGTATCTTTTACTCTTGCCGAACGTCGCGAAAGCGGCAAACGTATTTTTTTATCAAGGAATGCCATTTCAACCCCCGATCATCGCCATGGAGTGTTTTTCCGTCCGGTTGGCGGCTTCCGCTTCAAAACCGTCTTTGTAGCGCCGTGCCACGGCATCCCGAAGGGCTTCCTCAATATTGCGGTCCGTTGCTCCGGAACGCAGCAGAGCCCTGAGGTCTAAAACCCCGTTATCATATAAGCAGGTCTTCAACACACCCAACGGCGTAATGCGCAGACGGCTGCACGTATCGCAAAACTGCCGCGAATAACCTCCGATTAGCCCAATGCTTCCTTTAAATCCGGGAATGGTGAAAATCCGCGCTGTGCCATCGGCTGCCAGCGTTTCCCGCATCTGCGGATACATAAAACGGATGGTCTGCAAAATGCTTTCGGCTGTGAGGTAATCCGTTGCTTTTTTACCCAGACCGTTAAAGGGCATCTCTTCGATAAAACGCACCTGCAGCGCATGATCACGGGCCAGTTCGATAAAATCCCCCAATTCATCGTCATTTACGCCTTTTTGTACCACCATATTCAGTTTTAAAGGAATGCCGCTGATCAGCAGTTTTTGCAGGGCGTCGTAAACTGGGGGAAAATAATTACGTCGGGTGATGGCGGCAAAGCGCTTTGGATTGAGTGTATCAAGGCTGAGATTGACGCCGCCGAGATTCAATTCTTTAAGCTGACTGATTATATTACCGATCAGCACGCCGTTGGTGGTTATATGAACGGACTGGATGTCTTTCAATGCATTGATATTGCGAATGAATTGAAGAGCGCCTTTGCGCACAAAGGGTTCGCCGCCGGTTAAGCGTACTTTTTTTACACCCAGCCCGGCCAGCACACGCACCAGACGGAACATCTCTTCAAAAGATAAAATATCCGAGTGGTTTACCGGAGCAATGCCTTCTTCGGGCATGCAGTACCGGCAGCGTAAATTGCAGCGGTCGGTAAGCGCCAGACGCAAATAGTCCAGTTTTCGTCCGAAGGGATCAATCAGGGGTTTTTGGGTGGCTGAAATGCTACGGATTGGATGGGCGAAAGACGGGGCATCCATTTACGACTCCTTTCCAAGTACGGGAGGCAACGCTGTTTCCGGCGTTACCCTATCGGCCTCAAACCCTGTCCGGTTCGGATTTAGGTTAGTCGGCTCGGAGTATGTGTTTTGTTTTTAAATTATTCGGATTTAACGGATTCCTTTACATATTCATATAAACTACTGAAAATATAAATAAATTTTTTTTCATAAGAAAGAAAAATGAAAATCCGGCGTTCATCGCCAAATCCTTTTATTTTATAAAATCAGCAGGTTAAAAAAGAGGATGGATAAATATACGTATAAAATGGGAAAGGAAACAAAGAATAACGGCTGGGAGAGTTCTGTCATCCTGAATGAAATCGAAGAAAATGGAGAATGTCCTGCGTAGATGGGACAAGTGGTATCTCGTATTTTCCCATCCACCAAGGCACGTTGTAAACTACAGAGACGGTTGTGAATTGGATTGAGCTATATTTTTAATGTTTTGTAAGATGAATTAATAAACCATTTCGTAATAAATTATTTTCTGCTTTTTTCCAGCTCTTCGGCATCCGCCTGATCACGCAAACGTTTTGATGATTTCTTTCCCTGTATAAGATCGCCGTAGGCAATTATATTTAGCGGAATATTATCAATTTCAATTTTCTGAATGTTTGCAAAGATTTGTTGATTACTTATTCCTGGTAGATGCGTTAACAAATCAATTCGGTTTGGTTCAACGCCAAGATGAACTGCGCTGCCCGGTTCCTCAAAAAGTTCTTGTGAAATTCCTGCCTTTCCAAACCCAAATTCCCATAGTACAGTCATCATTTTAGCGGCATTTTTTTTTGATGGATAAATCAGAAAATCAATATCTTGCGTAGAACGAACGTATCCATAGTAATTAACGGCAAAGCCACCTACCAAAACATACAAAACGCCGTGTTCATTAAACAGTTTTATTAAATCCTTCATATCCTCGCTAAAATACATCGATATCCTATGAAAACTTTTTTTCGTAAGAAACTTTTTTAACAATGGGCTTCGAAGTCCAGTCTTTCCCCCATCTGCGGGCCTGTACTACTGCAAATTCACGTAATCGTTGCTCAGGGGTCATATTTTTACGTCGTTTGTATTCCTGTGCATTCTCTTCTTCGATCGAAGAAAATATTTTTATCTCCGCTTTTGGCCTTGCCTTTTTCTTCATTTAAATATCCGGGAGTTCAATCAATGTTTTTCAATTTCATTTTTTTATGAAATTTAAAAAAGGAACCTTTCCGTTACAACTACGCATTGGATTATTCTAATGATGGGTTTTCGAAACTCCATTTTTTACCCTTTAGGGCTTTTTTAGAAAAGATTCACATTTTTACTCTTCATCATACTTATACCATCAAAAAATCTGTTCAATTTTTTTTACCACTTCCTTCGTAAACCCTCTGCCCGTCCAGATGCGGAAGGCTTCTTCGGCCTGACCGAGCAGCATAGGCCAGCCGTTGACGGTCCGCAATCCGGCCTCTTTGGCCCTTTGCAAAAAAAGCGTTTGCGCGGGATTGTAAATTAAATCATACACAATGGTCGTCTGATGAGCGTAAGCGCGCGGGTCTAACGGCAGGCTTGTTTTCAGTTCCCCCATACCGACCGGCGTGGCGTTAATGATCAAATCGTAAGGCATTCCGGCTGTATCGTTTTCCGTTTCGGCAACCCGATAGCGTATGGACTTGTACAGTGCCAATTCTTCCTGTAAAGCGCGGCTTTTCCGCGCATGACGATTCATCAAACAAATAAATTCGATTTGGGGTAAATCGCACACGGCAAAGGCCACAGCCCGGCCGGCGCCGCCGGCACCAATCAATAAACAGGCGCTGATTTCATCACGATATTTTTGCAATGAATGCAGGAAGCCTGAATAATCGGTATTGTACCCCGCCCAGCCGCCGTCGGTTTCCACTTTTATGGTGTTAACCGCGCCTATCCGTTCCGCGGCCGGGTCGATTTTGTCGAGGAAATTCATAATGCGCTGTTTGTGG
>DRQG01000157.1 GCA_011369465.1 Caldithrix abyssi | reverse complement strand
GCAGGGTATCGAACGTATTCTAAAGATGCAGGTTCCGGAGATTACGGCAGTGGAAGCCATTTAAACCGTTCAACCATTTGGAGTCGATCGATGATCGAAGTTAGTGTTAAGGGTATCTTTCTAACCCAAACACAAGCCAGCGGCATTATTTTGAAAGAACAAAAAGGTAACCGTACTCTTCCCATCGTAATAGGAGAGTATGAAGCACAATCCATCGCTATGGCCCTGGAAAATATTAAGCCTGCCCGGCCCATTACGCACGACCTGGCTCTCAATTTGCTGGAAGCGCTTAGCGCCTCTATAGAAAAGGTCGTCATCACCGATCTTAAAGATAATACATATTATGCCGAAATCCACCTAAGAAAAAATGGCGCAGAGGAAATCCTTGTCGATGCCCGTCCCAGTGACGCTATTGCTTTGGCCGTGAGATTGGGCATTTCAATCTTTGTAGAAGAAGCGGTTATGGATCAAGCCGCTTATGTGAGCGATGAGAAAGAGAGCGAAAGCGGAACAAACTTTCTTTTTCAGTCGGATTCCGATGAACTGGACAAATTAAAAGAGCAGTTGAAAAAAGCGGTCGAAAACGAAGAGTATGAAAAAGCCGCTGAGATTCGCGATAAAATAAAAAAGCTGGAATCCAGTTCCTGATCCCGAATTCTGTTTATACACCAACAAGAAGGTATTTGGATGAGTACTTTTCAATTTAAGGCAAAGCTGTACGGTGTACGCGGCAGTTATCCTATCGCACCGGCAGAAGGCACTAAGGTCGGCGGGAATACCGCCTGTCTGCTGGTTCGTACTTCGGATAATATTGTCATTATTGATGCCGGAAGCGGTATTATTAAGTTGGGAAAAGAACTTGTGCCGGAAATTTTGAAACACAAGGAAAACAAAGATACCCCTTTTCATATAACCATGCTGTTTACGCATACCCATTCGGACCATTTACTCGGGTTGCCCTTTTTCGCTCCGTTATATTTTCCGAATGTACATATTCACTTTATCGGTCCGGCTACCCTGGGCGTCGATTTCGAACAGATTTTACGCACCACTCTGGAACCGCAGTATTTTCCGGTTAGTATGGACGAGCTGCAGTCCGGCAAAACCTTTCGCAATATTAACGAAAATATGTTTGTCTATTTCAATCCGGATGACCCCGAACCGCAGATCGGGAAAGTGAGCGATAATGAGGTTACCTTCAGTACCTTTTCAATCTATACAATGAAGTATTATTTTCATCCCAAAGACGGCACGTACTTGTATCGGGTAGAATGGAAAAATAAAAAACTGGTTTTTGCCACCGATGTGGAAGAATATGTGGGCGGGGATCAGCGCTTGATTAATTTCTCTCGTGAAGCCGATGTACTCATTCACGATGCCCAGTACACGCCGGAACAATATGCCAAATTCAGCGGCTACGGCCACAGCAGCTACCCGATGGCCTGCGACGCAGCCAAACAGGCTCACGTTAAAAAGCTCCTGCTGTATCATCACGACCCGAACAACAACGATGATATGTTGAGGGATATTGAAAAAGAAGCTCAGAAGCTGTTTCATGCCAGCGAACTGGCTACCGAACAATGGGAATGGGTTTTGTAGTTTTATAAATCCTGCCGGGAAAGAATCGCCCTTCCTATCGTGGCTGCATCCACATATTCCAAATGCGAACCGATGGGCACACCGCTGGCAATGCGCGTGATGCGCACCGGACTTTCTTTTAACTGACGGGAGATGTACAGCATTGTTGCTTCCCCTTCTGTGCTGGGATTGAGAGCCAGAAGTATCTCTTTTATCGGTTCCTTCTCAACACGCTCGAACAGCTCCTTCATATGTAAATCATTTTGCATGATACCCGCCAGGGGAGAGATAACGCCGCCTAATACGTGATACAATCCCTTGTACTCATTGGAACTTTCAATGGCCATTACATCAACAATGTCTTCCACCACGCAAAGTGTATGGTTGTCCCTTTGCGGCGACCGGCAAATGGAACAAAGCTCGGATTCGGCAATATTAAAACAGCGTGTACACAAACGGGTCTCCTGTTTCAGCTTTATTATTGCCCCGGCCAGGGCTTCGCTGTATGCCGGCTCGCTCTTAAGTATAAAAAGCGCCAGACGCTGCGCCGTTTTGTGTCCGATACCCGGCAGCTTGGATAATTGATTAATCAGCGTGTCTAACGCATCAATGCCCAATGTATTCATTCTACATTCCCGGGAACTTGAAATTGCCCGGTAAATTCAGGCCGCCCAACATATTGCCGGAAACTTTTTGCATCTCTTCGTTGGCGCGGGCCTGAGCGTTTTGAATGGCCTGATTAACGGCGGCCGCCACCAAATCCTCGAGCATTTCCTTATCTTCGGCGTCAATCACCTCCGGCTCTATAGACACAGAAATAATTTCCAGTTTACCATTGGCTTTCGCTTTTACCATACCGCCTCCGGAAGAACCTTCCACAACGATATCCGCTAACCCTTCCTGCGCTTTTTGCATTTCCTGCTGTATTTTTTGAGCTTGTTTGAGCAGATCGTTCATGTTAACCATTGAAATTTTTCTCCTCTATTCGCCAGTTATATTAATCAATTAATTCCAAATCGAACTCATCTATAATTTTACCTACTGCCGGTTCTTTTTCGAGCAGCTCTTTTAAGCGCGTTTCTTTATCTATCTTAGCTTTGGCAGTTTTCTTTGCGGCTTCCTTTTTTAAATTATACTTCAGATGGATGCTGATTTGTTCGGAACTTTCCTCCCGAAGAATTTTTTCGATAAGACTTTTGGCAGATTGCAGCATATCCTTTTGGAAAGAATCCACTTCCCTAAGAAGGATATGCAATTGTTGACCATCCAGTTCCGTAATTTCCGCTTTTTCAAGAATGACCGAGAGCGACGGCCGTTTATCATGCACCGATTTTACAATATCAGGCCATTTTTGCACAAAATAGGATTTATCCAAAATTTCGGATGAAGACGCCTGGTTGGATGCCTCGTGGTAAGCGGAGGCGGCGGACTCAGCGACTACCGGGAGGGGAGCTTTTTTTTTTAGCAGATCGATTTTTTCCAGAAGGGTCGATATATCTTCTGTGGAAGGCAGCTTGGCCATGCGCAGTAAGCCCAGTTCGAACTTAAGCTGAGGCTGCTGGCTGTTTTTAACCGCATTGATGGTATCGGCCACCACCTGCAATGCGGCCAGAAGGTCGTTCTCGGAATACTGGGCGGCGGTCTCTTTATATCGTCTTATATATTCTTCTGAAGTTTCCAGTAAATCGGTGGAACCCAGCGTATGTGTAACCAATATGTTGCGCAGGTGTTCCTCAAAACCGAGCAGAAATTCATTCAGATCGTAACCGGATGAAATAATATCTGCGGATTTTAAAATCAGCCCTTTCAGATCTTTTTCCCGTATCAGCGCATCTAACTCGAAGTAGATGTCCTGATGTATCACGCCAAGCGCCTGAGCCACATCTTCAAAAGTAATTTTTTTCCCGCTGAAGGAGATGATCTGATCCAGAATACTTTGGGCGTCGCGCATGGAACCGTCGGCTTTTTTGGCAATTTGCAGCAAAGCATCTTCGTCGGCATCGATGGCATCTTTTTCGCAGATGTGCCGGATGTGTTCCATAATGGTTTTTAACGGCATCCGATGGAAATCAAAACGCTGGCAGCGGGATAAAATGGTAGCCGGCACTTTGTGGATTTCGGTAGTGGCAAAAATGAACAGGGCGTGTTCGGGCGGTTCTTCCAGTGTTTTAAGCAGGGCGTTAAAAGCCTCTTTGGTGAGCATGTGCACTTCGTCGATGATATAAATGCGGTATTTGCCCATACTGGGCGTAAAACGAATATTTTCGCGCAGGTTGCGAATTTCATCGATACCGCGGTTGGAAGCGCCGTCGATTTCCAGCACGTCCATGGAATTGCCTTCGGTTATGGCTTTACAGGAAGCGCATTCGTTGCAGGGCACGGGCGTGGGGCCTTTTTCGCAGTTGAGCGCTTTGGCCAGAATGCGGGCTGTGGTGGTTTTGCCTACACCGCGCGGCCCGGTGAAAATATACGCATGGGCAATACGGTCGTTGGCAATGGCATTGGCCAGAGTTTTGGATACGTGATCCTGGCCGATGATATCTTCAAAAACCTGCGGGCGCCAGCGTCGGGCGATAACGATGTAAGACATAACTGAGTTTCTTGGGTAAATAAATTGTTAAATTGGTGAATTATTTGGAATGAAGGTGTGTTAAATTGCCATAGGCTATTGGCTATTAGCCCAGTCTAATGTACTTTTGGTTTATGCCTTTTAACGTATTGCTGGATAACAACACGACCGACAGCCTATAGCCAATAGCTAACAGCTGATAGCCGAAAGCTGCTAACCAATCCATCATTCCATGAAAAAACAAGCCAGGCGAACCCGCGGCACACAGTCCAAGCGCTTACCGCTGCTTCCTTCCGGACCTGACGGGGTTGGGCGCAGTCCTGTTGCGCGGGACCTGGCTTTTTAAATTTTTAAATAACAAAAAACAAATTCTAATGGATTGCTGCCACGCATGCGTTAATTTTTGTTTTTTGTCATTTGCTATTTGTTATTTCCTCCGTTGTGGAGCTAAGCGGGATCGAACCGCTGACCTCTGCATTGCGAACGCAGCGCTCTCCCAGCTGAGCTATAGCCCCAACGAAACGGTGGGCTAAGTTAAAGAGATGTGCGGTTTAAGTCAAGAAAAGAAAGCGGGGACACGAGCATAATGCCGAACGAAACAGGCGGTAAAACCGGACGAGGTCAGAGAATAGCGGTTACCGGATTGTTTAATAGATTTTTCTCGACTACCGGTTGTATCAAACGCTGTATATAACCATGCATAGTACATGCATAGTATAAGTGTACCTTATAATTTACATGGTTGCAATGGTCATAGAGATAATTATTCAGGTTTTTCTTAAATCCATCTTTTGCCAAAAGTTAATGGTAATTCTGCATATTTCCCGCGTTATCGTAATAGTTATACTTCTATTGAAGGCGTCATTTCGATACACTTTTTACCGTTATATTTTGGAGTAATTCAGCGGCAGTGGTTATATGTTGTAAATCCCTGTATAACTTCTTGCCGGAAGATAGCTGATCCGTCCGGCCCAGCAGTACCGGTTTGCTTTGGTTTTTCCCGTCCGCCGTAATTTCCCCGCCGTAAACCAGCGAAGGCTGGCCGTTCACTTCCGAATCGGGGATACCGTCATCCGTCCACGATTTGAAATAGGCATTGAAATCTCCGGAGGCATTCACTTCGATATAATACAGCCAGCGGCTGTTTGGCGGAACGTTCGTGATTACTTTGAACGAACCGGCTTTGGGTGTAGCCGCACTTATGGCGTCAATTTTTTCTTTCTTGTCGTCCTTTTTCGAAGTGCGGCGGCTGTCCCAATACGGCAAGGCTACCGGACAATGTATTTTCCCTTTCCATTTATTTTTTCCGGCCCGGCGCGTTACCCACACCGTTCGATAATAGGTACTGTCGGGGTATTCCAGCCAAATGGCAATCTGCGGAGGTTCGCCGAAATTGGTATAGTACCAGGCTTTCTTATTCAGTTCAAAAGAAAATTCGAGCTTGGCGCCCGGCTTTTCCGCCTTAACAGTTTTATCTTCCGGTTGATTTTTTGTCACGGCGGTATCGGCCTGTTTGCAGGAAATAAGAATGAAGACGAAAAAAAATATACCGAGAATGATATGTAAACGCATAAATTTAACCTGTTAGTGACTGGGAACTTTCGTAGCAAAGCGAAGAACCCGCCGTGGCGGGGCAACTGGGAATTAGGAACTGGGAACTAATAACCTAATAACCCAATAACTTAATAACTGATAACCGAAAACTGAAAACTAATTGCCAATAGCCGAAAACCTAAATTTCGAACTCCGATTAACGATTTAAGATTTAAGAACTGATAACTAAAAACTGAAGACTGAAAACTAACAGCTAATAGCCTAAAGCTAACAGCCAAAAGCCAACAGCCATTTCGTCAATTCATCAGTCCAATACTCCATTACTCCTTTCTCACGCTCCCGGTATCATCAACGGCTCACGCTCTTTCCACCAGCCGCGGGTAAAGTCGGGGATATCCACCGGGCGGCTTTTATGCGCTACAGAACGCTCGGATACTTCCGAAATACAGCTCAGGGCAGCGGCGTCATACACATCCATATCGGTCGGTTCGCCTTTGAGCAAAGCCTGCACCAGGCGGTAATCCTCCAGAAAATCCATTCCGCCATGCCCGGCGCCTTTGGCCAGTTTGCCGATATTGCGCCACAAAGGATGGTCAAATTCTTCGCGGTATTTTTCCAGCGGTTCCCACTGATCATTCGGGCTCCGTCCCTCAATATAGATACGGTCCGGATAACCCATGGAAATGGCTTTCGTCCCCTGCACCAGATCAATACGACTGTAGGGACGCGGCAAATTGG
>DRQG01000156.1 GCA_011369465.1 Caldithrix abyssi | reverse complement strand
CAACAACCATTGTGTATCAATTGCCCGCGGCTGCTCACGTGGATCTGAAAATCTATGATATTCGCGGCAGACAACTCGTTACCCTGGTCAATGAGACGCAACAATCGGGTAAATATAGCCTGGTCTGGAACGGCAGCGATTCCCTGGGAAGGCCCCTTTCTTCCGGTATTTATTTTCTACGGATTGCCGCCGCCGAATGGGTGCGGGTGAAAAAGATCACCTTATTGCGATAATTGGTTAGTAGTTGAAACGCAAACCCACAAATATCTGCCGAGGATGATTATAAAGTTCCTTACCCAGATAATCCCAATAGGCCTGTCCGTTTTGGATGTTGATCGCCCGGTAAATATCAATCATTCTCTCTCCGTAGATATCGACAAATCCCCCCGTTTTTAGCGGATCATTGATAAATCCGTCATAGGTCGAACTGCCGGTCGCTTCATAAACATTCAATGTGTTTTTGGTGTTGAGCAAATTGGTAATCCGTATAAAGAAGGTTGCGTTTACCTGCTTATATATCCTAAATGATTTATACAAACTTAAATCCAATCGATTCAGCCAGGGCGTGCGGGAGCTGTTGAGAGGGTCGGATGTTTTCCTGAAACGCAGATCCTTCATATAATACACACCCTGTATGTAAGGTAGATACGTTGATTTCAACGGTTGAACCCGGGTATAAGGATGTCCGCTGCTAAAACTGAATAACAGGTTTATCCCGCTGTTTTCAAAAAGCCAGCCGCCTTCTCCTTCCTTGCGGGAATAGTCAACCAGCACGAAACCGCGATGGCTGTGGCTGTAATCCAGAGGATGCTCTTTCACTATTCGATACCCGTATTGTTCTATCGTACCAAGACTGCTGAATTCATTCGAGCCGGTGCCCTTTAAGTCGGTATAGGCATATCGCGCCTGAAGATTCAAATGAGGGGTGAGATTGGCGATAACACCGGCTTCTATTCCTCGTGCCGTGGAAGCGTCTTCGTTGACCAGCCAGTTCGGGTTAATGTAAAAATCCGGAACGCTGGCATAAAGCTTACCGGTTGAAACCTGATCGTAGGTATTTTTATAGAATAAAGCGGCCGCAAAGCGCAACCCGTTATGAACAGAGCCTGTTAGTTCAAGCTGGAAATTATTGGTTTTTACCGGCTGCAAATCAAGAGCAATGGGCTTATGGACAAAGAGGGTGGAATTTAAAAATTGACTAACCTGATATTCATTGTAATAAATATTTTTTAACTGCGGCGCCTGAATATAGCGGCCGTAATGAAGACTCAGATTGTAGGAATCACTTAACCTGAAGTCAAAAGTAAATCGCGGGCTCCATTCTACATAGGATTTGGCTTTGCCATCAATTTTAGTCTTGTACTGGTCAAGCATCCGACCATCCATATCCAGATAATCCATGCGCAGGCCGGCAACAATTCGCCCATCGCCCCAATCCCATTTATCCTGCAGATAGGCGGAAGCAAAAACCGGCTGGCGGGCTCCATCCGTTTCGTTGCCCTGAATGTCGTAACCGTATGTGTTGCCCATATAATGACTGGCAACGCTGTATGGAATATCTCCTAACGAGGGAAAATGAACGGCTACATTGGGATAGTCCACATCGAGATAAGCCATAATGAAGGGATTTATGGAATACTGCCGGAGCCAATAGGTTTGATACGAACCACCCGCTTTAATCGTATGATGTTTAAAATGCCGGCTTGTAACCGCAAGCCTTCCCGATAAATGCCTCTGTTTGTCTTTGCTATAGGCCTGATACTTACCGGGTGCATCGAAATAGAATCCGTGTAACAGGTAGCTGTATTCAGCCCGCCAGGCGTCCCGGAAAACGCTTTCCCCATTACTGGCCCGGTAAACCGCCGAACTGTCTGCCCATTTTTGCCAGTCGTTACCAAAATAATTATCCTGCTTTTCCTGGGACCGTATATAATAACCGATGCTTGCTTCATAACTTAAGCGGGAATCTATCGCATGGTCGAATTGCACACCGAAGAAACCGGTTGTATTGGTATAAAAAAATTCACGGTTGTTAGTTAAGCTGAGCATGGGCCGTCGATTGCTTCCATAGCGCTGCCAATCCAGCATTCCCGTGAATAATAGGCGGAATGGCTTATATTGGAACGATAAAGTGGAATTCACCGCCCAGCGGTTTCGGCTGTTTTCAGGGGTGAATCCATCCGGATAACTTAGCGTGACCGTATCGGGCTGTCCCTGCCGGACATTTTCTTTAGCGGGATTCATGTCCGCCAGTCTTTCAAATTGGAAACCCGAGCTGAAACGTTTGCGATAATCTCCCAGAGTGTTGTTTTCCAGCGCCACGAAAAAACGCAGATTGTCGGTTATCGGACCGTCGGCCGTCAGAACGAGGATATGTTCTCTGTAAGAATAGGTATTCATAAAACGCTTTCCCTCGGAGGCAAATTTATCGGTCTGAAAAGAAATATCTACCTGTAAGTTTTCGCCGCCCTGCCTGAGGTTTGTCGAAATCAAGCCGGAATTGGCTCTGCCGTACCCGGCCTCATAGTTTCCGGGTTTTATGCCGATTCTTTCAATGGCTTCCGGGATGATGTGAATACCCAAAGAATTGTATAAAGGATTGGTTACATTAAAACCGTTAATCAAAAATCCGTTTTCATCCGCCCGGCCGCCGCGGATGTGCAGCTTGCCATCCTGATACAGCACGCTGGGATGGAGCTGAATATACTCCTCAAAACCGCGGATGGGAAGCCGCTTTAACTGAACCCTTGAGTTTTTCGACATAAAATTGAAGGACGTTGTTTGAGAACATAGGGTATCCGAAGCCGTTTGGGAAAATACCGTTTGACAGATAAAAACAACCGTCCAAAATAAGGCGAACGTGCTAAAACGTTGTCTCATGATGGAACCCCTTGTTTTTTGTGTGGAGGCTCGATTATGTTATGATAGATATGCTTTGGAATAATATCAAGCAGAAAATTTATTTTTTCCAGAACTCCGGTTTCCAAACCAAACAACCGGGGATATGCCGTTCTTTCAGTTCCCGCCCGGCCTGTTCCAACGTTGTTTTATCATACACCTCTTCAATGGCCGGAAAGAGCTCCCGCTCTTCAAATCGTACATGGGTTTCCAGCAATGCGGCAAAACGAGACATAGCATTACGCAATTCCGAAGTGTCTGTTTCTTCCTTTATCAGCCCGGCCAATATCTCGAACTCCCTGTGGTCACTCATCATATGGTCGCGTAATGGTTCATCCACTTTTTGCCAGTCATCTGCCGCGGCAAGTACGCTCTCTTCACGATCGAAATGGGACTGTAGATCCGTTTCCCAAACATAATTGATAAAATTTCTAATGATTTGCGTATCGGCGCCCATTTCCAATCCGCGTTTAACCCGGTTGGCATTTACCAATGCGGCGTGATGCTCCCAGGAAAGAGGGGTTAAATATGTGCTGCGTTTCATACATTTTCCTCAGTAATCTAAGTTGAACCTTAATGAATGAATTTTTGGATTACTGAATTGTTGAATAAGTGAAAAAGAATCGTACTGGATTAATGAAGTGCTGGGGTGATGTGAAAGAAGCGAAGTATAGATGGAATGCATTTCTTCGTTTAAAACAATACTCCAATACTCCATTTATCCATTAATCCAACAATTCATCACCATCGTTTAGAATTATATTTATTATCCATAAATCCTTGCCAACGCATTGTCCACTGTATCAAACTTAAACTTGTATCCTGCTTTTTGAACTTTATCGGCACTGATGCGGCTGCCTTCCAAAATGAGACGGCTCATTTCACCCAAAAGTATCTTTAATACAATAGCAGGGACACGCGGCATAAAATAAGGGCGTTTCAACACTCTGGCTAAGGTTCGTAAAAACTCGTCCAGTGTAACAACCTGCGGAGCCACAGCGTTAAATGCCCCCTGCATGGCTTTGTCTTCTATAGCTTTCAGATATATTCCCACTATATCGTCGATATGAATCCAGGGTATATATTGTTTTCCGCTGCCCAGAGATGAACCGAAACCCAGCTTAACCGGCAGAGCCATTTTGGGCAAAGCCCCTTCGCGGGCGTCCAGAACCACACCGGTCCGCAATTTAACCAACCGGTCGGATGCATGGGTGAAGCGATTGGCTGCTTCTTCCCATTTCCGGCAGGTGCTTCCCAGAAAATCATCCGCTGCCGAATCCTCTTCGGAATACACTTTCTCTGTTGTTCGGGCGCCATAGTAGCCAACGGCGGAAGCGGATACAAAGACGTCCAAAGTTTTTCCGCTTTCCCGGAGAGCGGTCAACAGCAATTCCGCTGATTTTATCCGGCTGTCGATGATGGTTTGTTTTCTTTTTTTCGTCCAACGCCGGGCCCCGATATTAGCCCCGGCCAAATGAACAATTACGTGCGCCGCTTCAATTGCTTTTCGGTCAATCACATTTCTTTCTATGTTCCATTTGTAAACATGTACATCCGGCACGGAAATATCTTTTCGGCTCAGCCAGCTTACCCGGAATCCGTTTTTCTGTAATTCCGAGGTTAATTTACGTCCTATTAAACCGCTGCCGCCGGTAATCAAGACGGTTTTCTTAGTATTCATTTGTGCATCTTTTCAATCACAATTCTTCCTCTGAATATAAAATTACATCAATATCTTAATCGGTTCAATGAATTTATAACATATTGACCATAAAAGCGATTTAAACAAATTCCGGCTAATTTTATTAAGAAAGATGAATATTGATCTGTATCAATTACTTACCCAGCCGGAATCCTTATGATCCTATTTTAAAACCGCTTAAAGATTCTTGTTTTTGATCGATAATACAATTCCATTTTCATTTCAAATATCTAAGGAGGTTTTATGGGGTCTGTTTACCATGCTGTATTGAGTGTGTTCTCATTTCTGATTTTAGTTACAACCGTATTTGCAGAAAATAACGTACAAATTAAAACCAGTGAGGTACCGCAAATTTCCAACGGTGCCGCCGTTTTTGATTTGATTACGAAACATCCGGAACGCTTTCTGTTTGAAGAGAATGCTCCGGCACCTCAATCGAGCGAAATGATTTTAGCTCCCGGTCTATATACCTCTTTTGATTGTATCACTTTTGACGAAAACGCCTCCAACACAGGATATTACCAGATACCTCCTGATCCCAGCGGCGCCGCCGGTCCTAATCATGTGGTGCTTGTAGTCAATTCTTCCATCGAGTGGTACACCAAGGATGGTACTTTGCAGAACAGCCAGAGTCTAAAATCTTTTTTCTCTTCCCTTGAACCGCAAACCAACACGTTTGACCCTAAAGTGCTTTATGACCAGTACCAAAACCGCTTTGTTGTAATGACGCTGGAGAAGCAGGATAACGGGGCCAACGATCCGGCTAATACCTCATTTATTTATATGGCTGTTTCCGATGACAACGATCCCAACGGTACCTGGTATTTTCATGCCATCGACGCCAAAACCATTGTCAGCAGTAACGATCATTGGGCCGATTATCCGGGATTTGCCCTTGACGCGCAGGCCATTTATGTTGCCTGTAACATATTTACCTTTGGCAGCAACAGCTATGGCGGATCTCGTTTGTGGATTACCGCCAAAGGATCCGGAAGCGGCGGTTTTTATGACGGTGGTACAGCAACTACAACGGTACACGATCCTGCTTCGGCCGTAGGTGAGAGTTCCACCACCATGCAGCCGGCACACATGTTTGGCACCGCTCCGGATAACGTGGGCACCTTTTTGGTACGTTATTCCGGTTACAGTGACGGAACGAATGAATTTCTTAGTATTATCCGGGTAGATAATCCTTTGGCAACCCCCTCGTTCACCCATCAATTTGTTAATATAGGGGATATAGAAGATACCAACCTGGGTATGCCAAACGCCCCGCAACAAGGGTCAAGCAATCTAATTAACACCGGCGATCGCAGAGCGCTGCACGCCGTTTGGCGCAATAATAGTTTGTACACAGTCTTTACCACCGTTCCTGCCTCCGGCGCAGACGCCAATGAAGCGACCGCCCACTGGACTCAGGTGAATACTTCCGCACTTTCTTCACTTTCTTTAACCGATCAGGGCAGTATAGGCGGTGAGGACATCGCCGCCGGCGCCTATACATTTTACCCTTCAGTTGCCGTTGACGGCAATGGGAATATAGCCGTCGGTTTTGCCGCATCCGCTTCATCGATCTATCCGGGCGCCTACTATACCGGCCGGCTTTCCGGTGATGCTGCCGGGACAATGCAGCCGGCTTCCGTACTGCGGGAGGGCCTGGACTATTACTATCGCGCTTTTGGCGGATCGCGGAACCGCTGGGGCGATTACAGCGGTATTTCCGTTTCACCCGACGACGACCAAACTTTCTGGGTGTTTAACGAATACGCCCTGACACGCGGCACCGTTCTGGGTTCTTACCCGGATGAAGACGGCCGCTGGGGAACGGCTTTCGGAAGTTTTTCTCTTCAGGCCACAACCGTTCCGGCACCGTCCAATTTGCAGATAACCGATTCCACCGAAGCGATCACCTTAACCTGGAATGATAACGCCAAGAATAAAACCCTGTCCATCTATGATAAAAGCGTTTCTAAACAGGAAACTTCTCAACCCCGCAGCGTTGCCGCCGCAGATTTTTTTCGGGTATATCGCAGCACCGACGGGAACATTTTTTCCTTATTAAAAGATAATGTTAGCACAACAACTTATCAGGATACCACTGTCGCTATTGACAGTAAATACTGGTATTATGTAACCGCCGTGGTGGCAACAGACGAAAGCGCGCCTTCCAATGTGGATGCGGCAACTGTGGTTCAGGCATCACCCATTGTCGAAATAGTCTATGACGATGGCAGCCCGGACGGCGGTTATTATTGGAGTGCTGCCGGCACCGGTTCCGGTAATCGCATTACACCGCCCGGATATGTAAAAATTCTCAAAGCCAAATATTACTTATTAACCCCCAATACCGGTAGCAATAACTTTACCGCAAAAATATTCAGCATGACCGGCGGGCAGCCCGATGCGGAATTAGCTGCCGTAGGCGTATCCGGAGCGGCAAGCAACAGCTGGGTGGAGGTGGATTTTTCCTCCTTTAACCTTTACACCGATCAGGATTTTCTGGTGTTTATGGAATATGACGGCACGAATGAACCCTCTTTCGGATACGATGCCGTAGATAACGGCCGCGCCTGGGATTACGACGGCTCCAGCTGGTCGCAATTCAATGAAACGTATTTTATGCGCGCCGTAGTGGATTGTTCCGTGGTATCCGGTATCGAACAGCCTATTGAACTGGGAGGCGCTTTACCAGAGGCCTATCAACTGGAGCAAAATTTCCCCAATCCTTTCAACCCATCAACGACAATTCGTTATCAGGTACCGGCTGGCAGCGGGTCATCGGTTGCCGTTCGCCTTGAGGTATATAATCTCCTGGGTGAAAAAGTGGCTACGCTGGTTGATGAACATCAGCAGCCCGGCCATTACCAGATTTCTTTTGAAGCGAACCGGCTGGCCAGCGGCGTGTATGTATACAAGCTGCAGGCAGGAAGTTTTGTACGCGTTCGTAAAATGATGCTGTTGCGCTGATTTTTAAACCTGTGATCTGTATCTTTCAATATTTTATCGATTCCATCGCTTAAAGCGATGGAATCGTTTTTTTGTTATTCCGCATCTTTTCTATCATTTTGCTGCCCTAAAACTTCTTTTCAACACTTTTTTCTTTTTTTATCATTAACTAAATTCATATTTGTCCAAAATAGAAATTAAAAACACTATCCTGCTTGCAGAAAATGGCAACTCACCCCCTTTATTTCCCCCTCTCTTTCGAAAAGAGAGGGGGACCAAGGGGGAGAGTTGGCGGACAAGCAGATATGACAATGAAGATAATTGTTATTGTAACTCCTTATAAAACAATGCCTGTTTTTACTATAATAAATTATTTTGGACAGTAATGAACTAAATTAATATATTGATAATAGATTTCCGTTTAAAACGAACGACAAAACAAAAGGAGCTGCACAATGAAAAAAATGACCGAAAAATCACTGCAGGAAGCCTTTGCCGGTGAGTCGATGGCTCACATGAAATATCTGGCCTTCAGCGATGTGGCCGAAAAGGAAGGATTCCCTCAAATCGCCAAATTGTTTAAAGCCATTGCCTATGCCGAACAGGTGCACGCCATCAATCATGCCAAAGCGCTGGGTTTGATCAAAACAACAAAGGAAAATATTCAGGCCGGTATCGATGGCGAAAATTTCGAAATCACAGAAATGTATCCGGCTTATGCGGCCATTGCCAAATTACAGGAAGAGAAGGCGGCCCAACGATCCATCCACTATGCGGTGGAAGCGGAAAAAATCCACGAAGACCTGTACAAACTGGCGCTGGAAGAGATTGGCAAAGGCAATGATATGAACGTGGAAGATGTGTACATCTGTCCGGTTTGCGGCCACACGCATTTGGGCAAGCCGACCGAGCGCTGTCCAATTTGCAACGTACCGGCAGAGAAATATGTGAAGTTTTAAATTATAAGAGAACGAAAAAAGTGGACTGCATCTCATAGATGCGGTCCACTTAAAAAGTAGGCTACATCTGATAGATGTAGTCCACTTAATTTCGAAGCGTTTAAGTAGCGCAGCAACTCAATTCTTTTACGCTTTTGCTGAAGGTGATCGCCGCCAGCTTAATGCCCTCCGACAAAGTCAAATAAGGATGAAACATTTCTTTGATTTGTTCCACCGTAATGCCGAACTTTATCGCCAGCGCCGCTTCCATCAACAACTCGGATCCTTCCGCGGCCAGAATGCGCGCGCCGATCAAACGGTCGGTCTTTTTGTCCCGTATCAGCTTGATGACACCGCGCGTGTCTCTGGCGGCCAGGGCGCGGGGCACATAATCCAGCGGCAGGACGGCTGATTCGGCTTCTATCCCCTGTTGTTTCGCCTGTTCTTCATCTGGTCCCACACCGGCTACCTGCGGGTCGGTGAACACCACCCAGGGCAGCGCAGTATAGTCGCGTTTTTGCTTTTCCGCCGAAAGTGCATTTACGACCGCCAGTTTGCCTTCGTAAGCGGCGGTATAAACGAACATATTTTCGCCCAAAATATCACCGGCGGCAAAAATATGAGGCGTCGTGGTTTGCAAATAGTCATTTGTTTTGATAAAACCGCGCCGGTCGGTTTCCACTCCGGCCGTTTCCAAATCCAGTCCGTCCGTATTGGCTCTGCGGCCTGTGGCGACCAAAAGTTTTTCCGCCGTAAAGGTTTCCGCCCGGCCGTCAATCCGGGTTTCCACTACTATTTCATTACTATTCTGTCTAATCCGCTGCAATGCGTTGCCGGTTACGATACGGATACCCTCTTGCTGCAAATAACCGCTTAGCGCCTCGGTTATATCGGCGCTTTCGGTGGGCAGGATACGCTGCGAACGCTGTAGTACAGTCACTTTACTGCCCAAACGCGAAAAAAGCTGAGCCAGCTCCAGCGCCACATAACGCCCGCCCAAAACGATAAGCGACTCAGGCAGTTTTTCCAATTCAAAAGCCGACGCATTGGTAAGATAATCCACTTCGCTTAATCCCGGAATATCGGGAAGCGCCGGGCGCGCGCCGGCGGCAATCAAAACGACGTCGGCCTTTATCGTTTCACCGTTCACTTCAATTTCATTGGGGCCGACAAAACGGCCGCGGCCTTCCACCAGCCGGAATCCCGGCAGGTCTTTTACCACATCGATGTATTTCTCGCGACGCAATTGTCCGACCAGACTTCTTTTCTGCTCCATCAACGCCGATATATTTTTTAACTTACCTTGCGTTTCGATGCCTTCAAAAGGATTCTTTTGCGCCCGGTGCAGACTTTCCGCAGCGCGCAGTAAATTTTTAGAGGGCACACAGCCCACGTTTACGCAGGTTCCGCCGATAGGCAGACCGTCATTGATCATGGTAACCCGGGCGCCGCGGGAAACCGCTTCCGTCGTCGCGGCAAAAGCGGCCGACCCTCCGCCGATGATGACCAGATGTTTGTTTGCGGATTCACCCTCGTGCGCGCCATTGGCATCATCCAAACCGGTAACCCGGTAGTGTCCGGTATCGTTTATAAGCCGCTCAATTCGTCCGGCGTCTATTTTTGAAGGATCAAACACGACCGTGCCGGAGGCCTGCGGATAACTGACCCTTTTTTCGAGAATACCCTCCGCATCCAGCGCTTTTTCCACACTGCGGGCGCAATGGTCGCAGGTCATACCTGCTATGTTTAATGTTATCCTTTTAATATTCATATTTTACCTCATTCCTGTTCATTCTTTGAGACCGTGGATGGGTAGCCGGCATTGGTTGTCGCCTCCACCAAATCCTGCGGTGACGCTTTCGAAGCGTCAAACAGAACAACGGCTTTCTTTTTCTCAAAACTCACTTCGGCCTTGAGCACGCCGGGTACCTTAGTCAAAGCGGCTTTAACCGTGGCCGGACAGGAAGCGCAGGTCATTCCCTGGACATCCAACATGGCTTTTTGAACATCGCCGATCTCGAATGCGGAAACGCCGCTCTCATCCGGGGTTGAAGCGCTGTAGCCGGCAATATAGGGCACGGCAAACAAAACCAGCACAAAAGCGGTTACCGTCCAGAGCGATATTTTATTGATGCGGTCGGATTTCGGATTGGCGCAGTAACTGCCCGGTTGGCATTCTTCGGCCTTTGGCTTTCTGTAAATGCGATAAAACGCATAGCCGAGTAATATAAAAGTGAGACCCATAAAATAGGGGCGGAACGGTTCCAGTGCGGTTAAATTGCTCACCCAGGCGCCGCCAATACCCAATCCGATTAAAACCAGCGGTCCCACACAGCATACCGATGCGGCCAGAGCGGCCAACACAGCCGCAGTCAATCCTCTTTTTTTGGGCGCTTTTTCCGTGTTGACGGATTTTACGTTCATTTTATCCTCCTTTGGACGAATTCGTTATAAAACGCTATAAGCGATTCCATCGCTCCGAGCGATGGAATCACTTTAAAAAACTCTGTTTCTCTCTTATAACGCTCCGTACCTTGGTACAATGTTCCCGAGGACAAATTTTTTATTTTTGTTGTTCGAAGGCTTCCAAAATGGGGCAATCATCGGCGGGGCCCTGGCCATGGCAACTGGCGGCGAGGGCGAGCAGGGCTTTTTTCATACGGCGTAATTCGCGCAGTTTTTCATCGATAACGATTATCTTCTCCCGAGCCTTTTGCTGCACCTGCGCGCAGGTGGAAGTGGGAGAAACCCGTAATTCCAGCAATTCTTTAATCTCCTGCAGGGTAAAACCATGGCGTTTGGCGGTGAGGATAAAACGCAATCGTTTCAAATCGTTTTCGGAATAACGACGGTAGCCGCCCGGTGTACGCTGTGGCGGGGGCAGCAGACCTTTACGTTCATAAAAACGCAGAGTTTCCACATTTACATTTGTCAATGCGGCTAAACGGCTGGTGCTGTATTCGGACATTGTATCCCCCATTTTTATCATATTTATTAAAGCTATTACAACGCCAAAGGCATTCCAAATATTGTTAGCACGATTAAAAATAACGTCAGGATATCTTTAGCAAAATGGCCCTCATAACTTCATCCATAATACGAGATTGGCAATCCTGCCTTCCAACGGCATATACACATCCTCAAATCGGGGGCTGCCATTAACCAGCCGCACCATTTTCTCGTATCTGCTTTGCCGTTCATCAAGCAGGTTCTCGATATTAAAAATAAGCGAAAAATATTTGAACTTTTTCTCGAACATAAGACCCATGATGAAATAAGCGCGGCCTTCTTCGCCGTTTTGTTTAAATTGCCGGTCTGTATAAAAGGCTTCCACGCCGGTGCGCCAGTTTCCTTCTTCCTCGTAGGTTAAGGTAAAGTTTAATTTATGCCGCGGAGTAAATGGCAATATCTCATTACGATTATTCAGCCTCCGGCGCACATCGGCATAATTGTAATCAATATACAATTCCAGTTCGTCCACATTGGCAACGATATGCGTTTCGGCGCCGCGGGCGGTTAGAGGAGCGCTGGCGAATGAAACCGGGATATCGCTCTCGCTGGGCAGAGCATACAAAGATTGATCTATCCATGTGGCATAAAGGCCTGGTTTATGCTTAAAGCAAAGTCGCCGGCGGCATATCGGTAGGTAGTGTCCATAGCCACATCGCGTGATTTTTCCTGCCAGGTTGAAAACGAAGGCTCAATCCGGTAAGTGAAAAAGTCTTGCTGGGGCGCCACATCGAGCAGAGTGGGCATGCTGTATCCCAAGCCGGCGGACACACGGAATTTTATATTTTCGGCGGCATTAAAGAGTAAAGCCGCATGCGGTAGTAGAAAAGACGCCCCACCCCGGCGGTAATCCCAGCGCAATGCGCCGTGAACCGTCCACCCGGCAGCAAAATTCCAATCATCCTGTACAAACAAACCCAGGGTAGTAAAACGGCTGTCGTACAAGCTGCTGTATTTTTTCTGCGCTTGCTTAAACGAATGATAAATCAAAGACACGCCGGCAACCCATTTGTGATGTTTCCACGGTTTAAAATACCCGGCTTCGGCATAACCGTAATACTGAGTTCCGGAAAAATAGCTTTGCGGAAAATCGGCCGTTTGATCATAATTTTGCAAAGACGACTTGAAGGTTAGCGCAGAGCTGTCGGTAAACTGTTTGCGGAAATGCAGGTTTAATCCGATTCGTTTCGCTTCATATTTTTCCGAATAGGTATGCACGCTATCTCTACCCCGTTCCACAGCCTGCATATCACCGCCGCTGCGGTTTTCAAAAAAGGAAGAAATACCGGCCACCAGCGAAGCGCCGCGGCCAAAATTATAAAACAGACGGGGGTTTATGGTTCCCTGCCGAAATTTCGGGATGTCGCTAAACCCATCTCTATCCACATCCACCGGATTTTGCAGACTTTGGCTTACCAATAAGGTTAACCCAAGCTTATCATACCGGCCGCTGAAGAAGGAACCAATATCCGTTCCCTGCCGGTGGGTACGGTTCAGCAGTACATCTAAATGCGGCTTTTGCGAGGGTTCTTTGGATATCAAATTAATGACGCCCGCCAATGCACCGTCGGTAAATAAAGGGGAGTACGCGCCCCGGGCGATTTCAATCTGCCGCAGATCGAGCGGTGGAATCTGCAAAGGGCTGAATCCGGAGGCCAGTCCGCTGAAATCGGGGAAACCGTCTTTGAGCATCTTCGTATAGCGCGCCGGCAGGCCCTGCAAACGGAAACTGACCGCACCGCTGACGGCCGAGGTTTGCTGCGTGATAATACTGCTGGATTCGCCCAAAAATTTGGACACATTTCCCGGACGGATGGCTATCTCTTCCATTATTTCTTCTTTGCCCAGCACCTGAATGCGCACAGGCATTTCGGCCAAAATGCTGTTATTGCGCGTGGAAGTAACTACAATTTGATCGCTGCTGAACGGAACGGGTTCCAGTAAAACCGATAAAAGGCGGTTGGGGTTTTTTCGGGGAAAACTCAGCGCTATCTTTTTGGTCTGAAAACCCACATAGGAGACAATCAGCGTATGCCGGCCGTTGGGGATATGATCAATCTGCGCCCTGCCGTTGGCATCAGTAGAAGCACCGATTTGCAGGGAATCGAAATAGACGTTGGCCCCAACGAGCGGCTGACGGTTTTCCGCCTGACTCACCTGCACCTGTAGACGATTCTGGGCCTGTGCCATAGCAACGAGCAAGTACAATATGAACAGAATAACATATTTTGTTTTTATTTTAATAAGCATCTTATTTAATCTCATAACCGGGTAAACAAGTATCAATCGATCATTATTACCATTTTTTCCCATGACATTCGTAGCAGGAAACGCCCACCGAGCCGCCTTTCAAATCCTGGCCATGGCAACTCACACAGTTTTTCAAGGGATCTTGCAGGCCCGGTTTATGGCGTACGCCGTCTTCATTGACCGTATGGTCGGATGGCGGATTGTATTTGGGATAGTTTTCCGATTCCGTGGGTTCCGAACAGGCGGCTAAAAAAATCATTAATATTAAAATCGTTTTTTTCATTTTTATCCTATATGTTTATCGAATTAATTTAGTAAATTTGGATTCGTTAAACAAAATGACCTATAATTAAATATGCTTTGAATTCTCCATAAAAAGAAGGTAAATTTTTACCGGTACTCAAAGGAGCGTTCAAAATGAAAGTTAAAGAAACTTCCCTGCCTTACACCGCGGCCAAACCCAAACTAACCTACCAGGATTATGCGCAATTGCCAGACGATGGCAACCGCTATGAATTAATCAACGGAGAACTTATCATGGTAGCCGCGCCTTTAACGATTCATCAGAAAGTAAATGCAAATATTTCTTCCCAACTTATCGCTTTTGTAGAAAAAAATAAACTTGGGCAAGTATTTTATGCACCCATCGACGTTGTATTAAGTAGCCATAATACCCTGCAGCCGGATATTATTTTTATTGAAAAGAAACGCAAAGCAATCATCACAGAAAAAAACATCAACGGCGCGCCGGATTTGGTTATTGAAATTCTATCCCCCTCGT
>DRQG01000155.1 GCA_011369465.1 Caldithrix abyssi | reverse complement strand
GTTGAGATGGTAATGCCGGGCGACAACATCACCGTGGAGATCGAGCTGGGTAAGGAAGTGGCCATGGAGAAGGAACTGCGTTTCGCTATCCGTGAAGGTGGCCGTACCGTAGGCGCCGGTGTTGTTTCGGAAATTATAGAATAAGATCGGAGAAAACAGACGTGGCTAATCAAAATATACGCATCCGTTTAAAAGCATACGATCATAATCAGATTGACAAATCGACTGATAAAATTATTCGTACGGCACGGTCAACGGGGGCCAAGATTTCAGGACCGATACCCTTACCCACAGATCGCTCTGTGTATACCGTATTGCGTTCACCACATGTTGATAAAAAGTCGCGTGAGCAGTTTGAAACGCGTATTCATAAAAGATTAATAGATATTTTAAATGCCACCGGAAAAACTGTTGATGCTTTGATGAAGCTTGAATTGCCGGCCGGTGTTGATATCGAAATAAAAACCTGATTTTAAGTTTCGGAGAAAATGATGCAGGGAATTCTTGGTGTAAAAAAGGGTATGACCCAAATCTTTGATGAAGAGGGGCTGATTGTACCGGTAACGATAGTCGAAGCTGGTCCTTGCTATGTTACACAAAAGAAGACACGGGAAAAAGACGGGTATTTCGCCGTACAGATCGCTTTTCAGGACAAGAAGGAAAAGCGCACAACCAAGGCTTTGCAAGGGCATTTTGCCAAGGCAAAAGTCGCCAACAAGCGAATATTGCGTGAATTCCGGTTTTCAGATTTTGAAGAATTGGAACTGGGCAGCGAGTTGAAAGCCGACCGTTTCTCGGCCGGTGATGAGGTTACGGTATCTGTCGTATCCAAGGGTAAAGGGTTCCAGGGTGTTGTAAAGCGCCATAACTTTGCCGGTGGCCCGAAAACACATGGTCAGTCCGATCGTTTGCGCGCTCCGGGTTCCATTGGACAAAGCTCCAATCCGTCCCGCGTGTTCAAAGGCATAAAGATGGGCGGTCGCATGGGTAACGAAAGAATTACATTGAAAAACGTACCTGTAGTAAAGGTAGACGCCGAGAATAATTTGATTTTTCTGAAAGGCTCTATCCCCGGTGCTAAAAACTCCATTGTAGAGATTAAAACTAAGTGGTAAAATAATGAACGTAGCTGTATTTGATATAAATGGAAAAAAGACCGGCAAAGAGGCCGAGTTAAACGATACCATATTCGCCGGTGAGATCAATGAGCATGTTGTATGGCTGGATATCAAGGCCCTGATGGCCAATAAACGTCAGGGAACCCATGCCACCAAAGGACGCTCGTATGTTTCCGGGGGCGGTAGAAAACCGTTCCGTCAAAAGGGTACCGGCCGTGCCCGCCAGGGTTCCACACGTGCACCGCATCATGTTGGTGGTGGCCGTGTTTTTGGCCCCAGTCCTCATGGATACTATCAAAAGGTAAATAAAAAAGTTAAAAAGATCGCCCGGCGGTCGGCTTTAACGGATAAAGCGCAAAACCAGAATATAGTGGTTATAGAAGACTTTCAGATGGATGCGCCCAAAACCAAAACCATCATTAGTATGCTGGAAGGATTTAAACTCAGCGGAAAACGGGTGTTGATTTTAACAAACGGTAATGCACCGAATATTTACAAATCAGCGGAAAATGTGTATAAGGTCGAAGTACGTGAAGATGTCACTTTCTCCTCCTATGATGTGGTAAAGGCACATACCATCCTTATTCAGGAAGGCGCTCTGAACAAAATTAACGAGGTGTTGGGCTAATGAAAACTAAATCAATTATTATAAGGCCTCTGTACACGGAAAAAATGGCCGCTCAACAGGAATCCATGAATAAATATGCTTTTTCTGTTAACCCCAGGGCCAATAAAATTGAAATCAAGAGTGCCATAGAAAATAAATTTGACGTAAAAGTTAAAAGTGTAAAAACCATGAATGTCCGGGGCAAGATGCGTCAGCAAATGACACGCCAGGGACGGTTTATTGGTCGTAAGTCGGATTGGAAGAAAGCAATAGTTACTTTGGAAGCCGACTACAAATTAGATCTGTTTGATAACGCTTAAGTTCAACGAGGAATGTAATGGGTATAAAAAGCTATAAACCAATAACACCGGGACAAAGATTTAAGACGGTAAGTGATTTCGCGGAAATTACGCGCAGCGAACCTGAAAAGTCTTTATTGGAGCCCCTTTCCAAATCGGGAGGGCGTAATAATACCGGGCGTATAACATCATGGCAGCGTGGCGGCGGACATAAGCGGCGTTATCGTAAAATCGACTTCAAACGCAATAAGCATGATGTTCCGGCCAAGGTGTTTTCCATAGAGTATGACCCGAACCGGACGGCCCGTATTGCTCTGTTGCATTATGCCGATGGTGAAAAAAGATATATTCTTGCGCCGGATGGTATTAAGGTCGGTGAGACTTTAATGGCCGGAGAAAGCGCGGAAATTAAAGATGGCAATGCCTTACCGCTGGCAAAAATTCCGGTGGGATTGATGGTGCATGCCGTAGAGATGAAGCCTAAAAAAGGGGCCCAGTTGGCGCGAAGCGCCGGAACCTATGCCCAGATATTGGCGCGTGAAGGAAAATATGCCTTATTGAAAATGCCTTCGGGCGAGGTACGTAAAATACCCAGTACCTGCTATGCCACCATCGGTACGGTCTCCAACGGTGACCATATGAACATTTCCATCGGGAAAGCCGGACGTACGCGCTGGCTGGGCAAACGCCCGAATGTGCGCGGTGTGGCAATGAACCCCGTGGATCACCCGATGGGTGGTGGTGAAGGACGTACCTCCGGTGGCGGACATCCGCGTTCACCGTGGGGACAGTTGGCAAAAGGTTTAAAAACCCGTAAAAAATCTAAGCAGTCGAATGCAATGATTGTTAAACGGCGTAATAAAAAATAGGAGTCGTCCATGGCTAGGTCTGTAAAAAAGGGACCCTTCATAGATGAAAGTCTTGATAAAAAAATTGCAAAATTAAATGAAGAGAACAAAAAAGTTGTTGTGAAAACCTGGGCCAGGCGTTGCACGATTCCGCCTGAGTTTGTAGGGCATACCATTGCCGTACATAACGGGAAAAAGTTCATACCGGTTTACATTTCGGAAAACATGGTTGGACATAAACTCGGTGAGTTTTCACCAACACGTACTTTTCGTGGCCATGGTGGCAAGCTTGCTGAACGCATGTCACGTCTTAAGTAGAGGAATTTGAATAATGGAAGCAAAGGCGCGTTCGATGTATGTGCGGATGGCTCCGCATAAAGCACGCAGAGTTTTGGAACTGGTAAAGGGGCACACGGTTAAGGATGCTTTGAATATCCTGCATTTTACAAGAAAAAATGCCGCGGAACCTCTTTATAAAACCATCCATTCCGCGTTTTCCAATTTGAGCAATATCGATGACAATGAGCGTTTCGATATGGAAGACGTAATTGTAAAAAATGTATATGTGGACGGCGGACCGATTGTTAAAAGATTCCGCCCGATGTCCATGGGGCGCGCCGGACAGATTCGTAAGCGCACGTCTCATATCACTGTAGTCGTAGAACACAAAAGTTAATCGAAGGAGAATATTTTGGGACAGAAAGTTAATCCCATTGGGTTACGACTTGGCATTATTCGTTCCTGGAATAGTTCCTGGTTTGATGAGAAAAACTTTGCAGGAAAACTCGAGGAAGATTTAAAACTTCGCAAGTACATAAAGAGCCGTTTGAAAAAAGCCGCTGTCAGCAAAATCGAGATTGAGCGTACGGCCAAACGAGTTATTCTTACTATCCATACCGCCCGTCCCGGTATTGTAATCGGGAAAAAGGGTTCGGAAGTCGATAAACTGCGTGAAGAGCTGAAAGCCCTTACCGGTAAGGAAGTTCAGATAAATATCAATGAGATAAAAAAGCCGGAACTGGATGCCTATCTGGTCGCTGAAAATATCGCCCGCCAGCTGGCCGGGAAGGTAAGTTTTCGCCGGGCTATGAAGAAATCGATTTCTTCCACCATGCGCCTGGGAGCGGAAGGCATAAAAATTATGTGCAGCGGTCGTTTGGGCGGAGCGGAAATGGCCCGTACGGAACAGTACAAGGAAGGGCGTATCCCCTTGCATACCCTGCGCGCGGATATAGATTATGCGACCTATACTTCTCACACCACCTATGGAGCCATCGGTGTGAAGGTGTGGATTTTTAATGGCGAAGTTATCGGACGCCGCTAAAATTTTGATCTGAGGAGATTCTCAAAATGTTAATGCCTAAAAAGGTAAAGTATCGTAAAAGACAGCGCGGAAGAATGAAAGGTAATGCCCAGAAGGGCAGTTCCATCGCTTTCGGCACCTATGGACTTAAAGCCATGGAATCCGGTTGGATCACCAGCCGCCAGATAGAAGCCACCCGTATCGCGATTACGCGGCATGTCAAAAGGGGCGGTAAGGTGTGGATTCGTATTTTCCCTGACAAACCCGTAACCAAAAAACCGGCGGAAACCCGCATGGGTAAAGGTAAAGGGTCACCGGAATACTGGGTAGCCGTGGTTAAATCCGGCCGCATTATGTTTGAACTGGACGGGGTACCGTTTGAGTTGGCCAAGGAAGCCATGAGACTGGCTTCGCACAAATTGCCCATTAAAACAAAATTTGTACACAAAGAAAGTTAAAATGGTGTCCTATGAAAACTAGAGAAGATTATAAAAGCTTAAGTTTGGATGAATTGAAAGAGCGCTTAGGCGAGCGTATCGAGGAACTTGAAAATTTACGTTTGCAACAGGCCACACACCAAATATCAAATCCGTTGCGGATTCGTTTTGTGCGCCGGGATATTGCTCGTTTGAACACACTCATTCATCAACAAGCAACCAGTCAAAAAGAGAGTTAAGCGAGACATGGAAAAACGTAATTTAAGAAAAACCCGGGTAGGCAGGGTTGTAAGCAACAAAATGGACAAAAGCATCACCGTGGCCGTGGAGAGACGTTTAAAGCACCCAATATATGGCAAGTTCATTAAAAAGACCATGAAACTTTATGCCCATGATGAAGAGAATACCTGCCAAAAAGGGGATTTGGTAAAGATTATGGAGACGCGCCCGCTGAGCAAGAAAAAACGTTGGCGTCTAGTAGAAATTGTTGAAAAGGTTAAATAATCAAGACCACAGGATAAAAAAATGATTCAGGAACAAACACGTTTAACAGCCGCCGATAATTCCGGTGCCCAGAAGATGATGTGCATCCGGGTATTGGGAGGTACGAAAAGAAAATACGCTTCGATCGGGGATATTATAGTTGTAACGGTTAAAAGCGCTATTCCCGGTGGTGCCGTAAAAAAAGGTACCGTCCACAGAGCTGTTGTTGTACGTACGAAAAAAGAAATTAAACGGGCGGATGGCAGCTATATACGCTTTGATGAAAATGCCGCCGTTATTCTGGATGGCCAGGGAGAGCCCCGTGGAACGCGTATCTTCGGGCCGGTGGCCCGCGAATTGCGCGATAAGAAGTTTATGAAGATTGTGTCTTTGGCACCTGAAGTTTTATAACCCAATTAAATGGTTTGAAAAATGAAAATTAGAAAAGACGATACGGTAAAAGTAAAAAGCGGTAAATTCTCAGATCGCAACAAGGTAGGCAAGGTTTTAAAGGTCTTTCCGGACCAAAACAAAATTATTGTTGAAGGCGTCAATATAATCAAGCGTCATACAAAACCGAGCCAAAAACATCCGCAAGGCGGCATTGTTGAAAAAGAAGCGCCGATCCATGTGTCCAAGGTTATGTATTACTCCACAAAGTTTAACGTAACAACACGCGTGGGTTATAAGTTTCTTGAAGATGGAACCAAGGTACGGTACTGCAAAAACCCTGAATGCCAGGGTGAAATAATTAATTAAAAGCGAGTAGATGAAGATGTCGAGCTATCAACCACGTATGGCGACAAAATATAAAGAAGAAGTTGTCCAGCACCTTATAAAGAAATTCGGATATAAAAATATCCATCAAGTACCCAAACTGGTGAAGATAAATTTAAATATGGGTGTGGGTGAGGCAATACAGGACTCCAAGAATCTTGATAAGGCCATTGAGGATTTAACCATTATCAGCGGTCAAAAACCTCAGATTACAACCGCACGTAAATCCATATCGAACTTTAAGTTGCGCCAGGGTATGAAAATCGGTTGCCGTGTTACCTTACGCAACAAGCGTATGTTTGAGTTTCTGGACCGGTTTATTACCGTGGCCGTTCCCCGGGTTCGCGACTTTCGCGGTTACTCGGATAAATCCTTTGACGGACGGGGAAACTATTCGCTCGGCGTAAAGGAGCAGATTATCTTCCCGGAAATCAATGTGGACAGCATTGATAAAATCCGCGGCCTGGATATTACCTTTGTAACCACGGCGAAAACGGATGAAGAAGCATATGAATTGTTAAAAGCAATGGGTTTTCCATTTAGAAAAAATTAATCGGAGTTTAAATTGGCAAAGAAGTGTTTAGTCGTAAAGGCGAATAGAAAGCAAAAGTTCCAGGTGCGTGAATATAACCGGTGCAGCCGGTGCGGCCGTTCCCGGGCTTATATGCGTAAATTTGGAATTTGCCGAATTTGTTTTCGGGAACTCTCTTTGCAGGGAGAAATTCCCGGCATAACAAAAGCCAGCTGGTAGTGGAGGTTTAAAAAAAATGTCGATGTCAGATCCTATCGCGGATTATTTAACGCGTATCCGGAATGGTTTACATGCAGGTTTAAAACATGTAGACATTCCTTCTTCTAAGATCAAAAGAAAGATTTCCAGAATCTTGTTACAACAGGGCTTCATCAAAAAATATATTATTTTGGATGATGGCAAGCAGGGGATTATTCGTATTTGGTTAAAATACGATGAAAACAAGGATCCTGTTATTCATGAAATCAAGCGTATCAGCACACCCGGAAAACGTCAATATGTTTCTGTGGATGAGTTGCCGCGCGTAAAAAACAACATGGGTATTGCTATTTTGACTACACCGAATGGTGTAATTACGGCCCGTGAAGCAAAAAGACAAAATGTAGGTGGCGAAGTGATTTGCCACGTATGGTAATGGAAAGTTGAGGAATTGAAGTGTCACGTATAGGTAAACTACCCATTCCGGTTCCGGCCAATGTCCAAATATCCCTGGACGGAACTCTATTGACTGTGAAGGGCCCCAAAGGGGAACTTAACAGGAACTTTCATGAAAAGATGTCCGTCGAGTTTAAAGATCAAACGCTGATTGTTTCCCGTGATTCGGACAGCAAAGAGAGCAGAAGCCTTCATGGTTTAACGCGGGCCCTGCTCAACAATATGGTTGTTGGTGTCACAACGGGATATGTTAAAAAATTACTTATTGTCGGTGTGGGATACAAAGCCGAGATGAAAGGTAAGAACCTTTTGTTGACCGTGGGTTACTCTCATCCGATTATGATTGCCGTACCCGATGAAATTAAAATATCCACCCCTTCTCCGACGGAAATCGTTGTGGAAGGTATCGATAAAGAGCTGGTCGGTAAGGTGGCCGCGAAGATTCGCAGTTACAGAAAGCCTGAGCCTTATAAAGGAAAAGGCATCAAATATGAAGGCGAATATATTCGTCGTAAAGCAGGAAAAACAGCAGGTAAATAAGGGTATCTAAAAAATGGCACGTAAAAAAATAAAAGGTAATGCCGAGAGACCACGCTTGGTTGTAAGCCGGAGCCACAAACATATTCATGCTCAGTTAGTAGATGACTATGCCAATAAGGTTCTGATTGGCCTGACGGACTATAGTAAGGATGTGGTTGCCGAAGCTAAAAAAGCAAAAACTAAAACAGAAGCGGCGGCGATAGTCGGTAAGAAAATTGCTGAAAAAGCAAAGTCCATGGATATCTCCCGGGTCATTTTCGACCGTAACGGATATCTGTATCACGGACGCATAAAAGCCCTGGCTGACGGTGCCCGTGAAGGTGGACTTGAGTTTTAATAAGGAGCATGAAAGTGATTGATCGAATAAATCCGGGTGAAATCGAATTAAAAGAAAAGGTTGTTTATATTAACCGTGTTGCCAAGGTGCTAAAAGGTGGACGGCGCTTTTCCTTTAATGCCATCGTGGTGGTAGGTGACGGAAACGGTGTTGTCGGCCTGGGACTGGGTAAAGCCAACGAGGTGATAAATGCCATCTCCAAGGCGACCGATCAGGCTAAGAAAAACCTTGTACGGGTGGCCTTGCTGAAAGGAACCATACCTTATTCCGTAAATGCCCGCTTTGGCGCCGCCAAGGTGGTATTGAAGCCCGCTTCCGAAGGTACCGGTGTCATTGCCGGCGGACCTGTAAGAGCTATTTGCGAAATGGCCGGTATTCACAATATTCTAACCAAGTCCAATGGATCTTCAAATCCGCATAACTTAAGTAAAGCTACGTTTTTTGCACTTAAGAATTTAGTCAGTGCCGAAACCGTGGCACGTCGACGTGGTCTTTCTGTCGCTCAGATATTCCACGGTTAAGAGAAAGTCGGAAGGAAATAAAATGGCCGCTAAAAAAGAGAAAAAAATCAAAATCACGCAGACCAAAAGCCGTATCGGTTATAATGTTAAGCAGAAGCTTACATTGGATGCTCTGGGTTTGAGAAGAATGAATCAATCGGTTGTTAAAACGGTAACACCGCAGATTGAAGGAATGGTTAAAAAAATTCAACACTTAATTTCTGTAGAAGAAGTTTAATACAGGATCAGATAATGGAATTAGGCAAATTATCTCCCAATAAGGGAACGACAAAAGATACAAAGCGACGCGGACGGGGCGAAGGTTCCGGGTTGGGCGTTACTGCCGGGCGTGGCCACAAAGGTTACGGTTCTAGAGGCGGTTCTAAAAAACGGGCCTGGTTTGAAGGTGGACAGATGCCTATCCAAAGGCGTTTACCTAAATTTGGCTTTACCAATATTCGCAAAGTTGTATCCCAAGTGGTGAATGTGGAAGTTCTTAACGCCTTTGATGAGGGCACGGAAGTTACACCCGAACTTTTATATGAAAAACGCCTGGTTCGTAAGAATAGCGTACCGGTAAAAATCCTGGGTAACGGTGAGTTGGAGAAAAAGCTTACCGTTAAAGTACATGCCATTAGTGAGAGCGCACGCAAAAAAATTGAAAAAGCCGGAGGCTCGATCGAAATATTATGATCATAGATACTTTTAGAAATGTATTTAAAATACCCGATCTTCGGAAGAAAATTCTCTTTACCATTATGATCCTGGGGATCGAACGGATCGGAACGCACATTGTTACTCCCGGTATCGATACGGCCGTTTTAACCGAAGGCTTTCGGAATTTACAGGGCACCCTTTTCGGCCTGTACGATTTGTTTGCCGGTGGTGCTTTTAAAAAGGCCGCCATATTCGGTCTGGGAATCATGCCCTATATCAGCGCTTCCATTATCATTCAGTTGATGGGCGCTGTTTTTCCTCATTTTCAAAAATTGCAAAAAGAGGGTGACGAAGGGCGTAAGAAGATCATGCAATATACCCGTTACGGAACGTTGGGTATATCCGCGGCTCAGGCGGCTGGTGTAGCAATCTTTTTACAAAGCATTCAAATCGCCGATGGACGTCTGGCGGTTCCCGATCCGGGTTTGGGATTTATTTTATTGACGGTACTGTCCATGACTTCAGGAACCATGCTGATCATGTGGCTGGGAGAACAGATCGATGAACACGGTATTGGAAACGGTATTTCCCTGATCATTTTTATCGGTATCATTGCCAGTTTGCCACAGGCGTTAAGTCAGGAATTTATTCAGTTCTCCAGCGGAGAAAGGACCCTGTTGGCGGAAGCACTCTTGCTTGCCCTGGCCTTTGGCATTATCTATGTGGTTGTTCTGTTAACGCAGGGTACGCGGAAGATTCCCGTACAATACGCCAAGCGGGTTGTGGGCCGCCGTGTTTATGGCGGGGTTAATACCCACTTCCCGATGAAGGTTAACACCGCCGGTGTTATGCCTATCATCTTTGCCCAGGCTTTGATGTTTGTTCCGCAAACCATGTTGACTTTTGCTCCGGATAACGATTTCTTTATAATGCTCCAGGGTTGGTTCTCCTATGAGTCCTGGGCATACTGGATCATTTATGGCCTGATGATTGTCTTCTTTACCTATTTTTACACGGCTATCGCCTTGAATCCGGTAGATGTAGCGGACAATCTTAAAAAACAAGGTGGTTTTATCCCCGGTGTACGTCCGGGTAAAAAAACCTCGGAGTATCTCGACAACATCCTGACGCGGATCACGCTGCCGGCCTCAATATTTTTAGCGATCATTGCCATTATACCGGCGATGTTAGCGAAGTGGGCGGGCATACCGTTTTCCCTGGCCAGCTTTTTTGGCGGCACGGGTTTGTTGATTATTGTAGGTGTGGCCCTGGATTTCCTGCAACAAATAGAATCGCAACTTTTTGAACGCCATTACGATGGCTTCATGAAATCCGGTGCAATTAAGGGACGTAAGTCTTAAAGGAAATTGATGTGGCAAAGAAACAAGAAGCCATCAGAGTAGACGGCATTATAAAAGAAACATTACCCAATGCTTCTTTCATTGTAACTCTGGATAATGGTCATGAAGTTTTGGCTTATATTTCCGGTAAAATGCGCATGCATTTTATTAAGATACTTCCCGGTGATAAAGTGAGTTTGGAAATTTCTCCCTACGACTTAAGTCGTGGCAGAATAGTTTATAGATATAAGTAAAAGGTAAAGAAAACCATGAAAGTACAACCTTCTGTGAAAAAAATATGCGATGGATGCAAAATCATTCGTCGTCATGGTGTTGTTCGAGTAATTTGCAGTAAAAACCCACGGCACAAACAGCGCCAGGGATAAAATTTTAAGGAGATTGGGTTTGGCACGTATAGCAGGTGTAGACTTACCAAAAAACAAACGCGCGATTATCGGTTTAACCTATATATATGGTATCGGTAAGACCACGGCACAAAATATTTGTACTGAAGCAAAAGTAGATGTCAATACGCGCATAAAAGATTTATCGGAAGATGAGGTTGCCCGCATCCGTAAAATTATACAGACCAAGTATAAGGTTGAGGGTGCTTTAAAGTCTGAAATTAATATGAACATCAAAAGATTGATGGATATAAATTCAGTTCGCGGCTATCGTCATCACCGTGGATTGCCCGTGCATGGACAACGTACCAAGACAAATGCCCGTACCCGTAAGGGACGTAAGCGTTTGGTGGGTGGTAAGAAAAAATAATATTCGGAGGTAATTTTGGCTTCTCCTAAAGCTAAGCGTAAAGCAAAAAAGAAAACTGTTGAGCCTCATGGCAAGGCACACATAAAAGCAACCTTTAACAATACGATCATTTCGCTTTCCGATAATTACGGAAACGTAATCTCCTGGGCAACCGCCGGGAAAGTCGGGTTTAAGGGTTCACGTAAAAACACCCCCTTCGCCGCTCAGGTAGCCGCGGAAAATGCCGCAAAGATTGCGATGGATATGGGGTTGAAATCCATTGATATAGAAGTAAAAGGTCCCGGTTCTGGACGTGATGCCGCCATCCGTTCCTTGCAAGCGGCCGGTTTAAATGTTCTTTCCATCAAAGACATTACACCAATACCGCACAACGGATGCAGGCCGCCCAAGAAGAGACGCGTATAACCACTGGAGTTTATGAATGGCACGAGATAGAAGACCTAAAGGAAAATTGGTTAGAAAATTTGGGGAAAATATTTTTGGTAACCCTAAATTTGACAAACTGCTGAACAATAAACCGTATCCCCCCGGACAACATGGCATGTCCCGTAAAAAAGTTTCGGATTACGGTATTCAGCTTAAGGAAAAGCAAAAACTGAAAATCATGTACGGCTTGCTGGAAAGACAGTTTAGAAATCTGTTTAAAAAAGCCGAGCGTATGAAGGGTGTAACCGGCGATAATCTGCTGCAATTACTTGAAAGCCGTTTGGATAACACCGTTTATCGTCTTGGCCTGGCCAGTTCACGTTCACAGGCCCGGCAGTTGGTGTTGCACCGTCATATTACCGTAAACGGGAAGATTGTCAATATCCCTTCCTATACCATGCGGAAAAATGATGTTATTCAGGTAAAAGAGAAAAGCCGCCGTTTGACGGTATTTCATGAAAGCCTCAAAAGTGTGCGCGCCGATAATATGTATCCCTGGCTTAATATCGATAAGGCCCAGTTGAAAGGGGAATATCTGTATGCCCCGTTGCGTGAAGAGATCCCTGTTAATATTCAGGAAAACATGATTGTCGAATTGTATTCGAAATAAAAAGAAATTTTATATATAATTATAGGTGAAAAATGAGTTGGTCCAATTTACAAATGCCCGAGCGTATTGAGTTAGAGGAATCGACATTTACAAATACTTTCGGTCGTTTTACAGTACAACCATTGGAAAAAGGTTTTGGTGTGACGATCGGAAATATGTTCCGTCGCGTGCTGTTATCTTCGTTGCATGGAGCGGCAATAACATCTATCCGTATAAACGATATACAACATGAGTTTACTCAGATTGAAGGCGTTTATGAAGATGTAACAGAGATCATTTTAAACCTGAAGCAGGTGCGTTTAAAATTAAACAACCCCCGTCCGGACAAGGTTACCCTTTCCCTGGCCGGTCCGTTGGATTTTAAAGCCAAGATGATCGCCGACAAAACCAATGACTTTGAAATTCTGAACCCCGATTTACACATTGCCACCCTTAATGATAAGGCGCGCATGGAAATCGAATTAAGAATCGGCAAGGGACGCGGATACGTAACATCGGAGGAGAATAAAGAGCCGGATCAACCCATCGGTGTTATCCCCATTGACTCGATTTTTTCTCCCATACTTAATGTCCGTTATGATGTGCAAAACACCCGTGTTGGGCAAAAGACCGATTTTGAAAAACTAACCATAGAAATCGAAACCGATGGTAGTATTACCCCGGAAGATGCCCTGACCCATGCCGGAAAAATTTTGAAGGATCACATTCAGCTTTTTATCAACTTTGATGTGGCCACCGAAAGTGTGGAAACAACGGAAATTGATGAAGAAACATTGCGTATCAAGAAGCTGTTGAAAATGAGTGTGGATGAACTGGAGCTTTCCGTCCGTTCGCATAATTGCCTGAAAGCAGCCAATATCCGTAATATTGGTGATCTGGTAACCAAGGATGAAGGGGAAATGCTCAAGTTTAAAAACTTCGGCCGTAAATCGCTTCTGGAACTTGGCAAAATACTGGAAGAGCGTGGATTGCATTTCGGCATGAATATCGATAAATATGTTAAGTCAGAAGATAAATAAGATACCGGTTATAAGGATCCAAAAATGAGACATAATAAAAAAGGTAAATATTTAGGGCGTACAACCAGCCACAGAAAAGCTCTGATGAGAAATCTGGTTATCAGTCTTATCCAACATAAAAAAATAAAAACCACCCATTCCAAAGCCCTGGAAATCAGGCGCTTTATCGATCGCATGATTACCTATGCCAAAAAGGGAACCGTGCATCATCGCCGCCTGGCTTTTAAATTTTTACAAAATAAGGAAGCCGTAAAGATTTTGTTTGATGAAATCGGTCCGGCGTGCAGTGAACGCCCCGGTGGCTATACGCGTGTACTGAAACTGGGTTTAAGGCAGGGAGATGCGGCCCCGGTCAGTATGATTCAACTGGTGGATTTCATCGGTGTTGAAAAAGCTGAAAAAAAACCGGAAAAGAAAGAAAAGAAAAAAGCCGTAGAGGCTTAAAAAAAAATGTTTTAAAAAAAAGGCTGTCCCCCGGGGCGGCCTTTTTTTTTGATCCCCTAACACAATATATTGATTGTTACCATTGCTAAACCTATATTTTTATTTGTTTTAAACTATGGTATTCTTCATGCGACGCCTTTTGTTTTTTTTCTTGTTTGCAACAACGCTTACCGCCGGGGAAAGGGGCCTCTGGGTTGTCCGGGATGCCCTGACCGATCAAAACCTTATGGCCAACATCGTTGACTACGCGGTGAAAAACGCTATTACAGATATATATATCCAGGTACGGGCCCGGGGTGAAGTCTACTATCCGACCGCTTACAACCTGCCGGTTAGAAACCGCAACGAGGCATTAGGTTCACTAATTGCCTCCGCTCATAAAAAAAATATAAAAATACATGCCTGGATAAATGCTAATTTTATCTGGAGCGGTTCCCGGGTGCCAGGGGCGGAAGACCATCTGTTTAATCTCGAAAAAAACAGTCTGCTGGACCGAAATCGGCAACGGGAACCCGGTTATTATATCTATCCTGCCAACACAGGCAATCTTCAGCAAATTAAATCCATTATTAGTGAAATGATCAATAAGTACCATGTGGATGGTATACATCTGGATTATTTCCGGTATCCTTTTAACCGCCTGCCCCTGTCTGTGGACAGCCGGATGGATT
>DRQG01000154.1 GCA_011369465.1 Caldithrix abyssi | reverse complement strand
TAATCTGATATTCTTCATAAGCGGTGTAGGTCGTTGTCCCGCCCCAATGAAGACCGATTGTGGCCGTAGTATAGGTAGAGAGTCTGTAGCGACCCGCGCAATAATACGTTCCGTTTTTTGTATTGGAGACCGTTGCCCCTTCCGGACCAACAAGGCAGTCTACAAGAATGTAATCTTGCCCCGGAATGCCATATCCGTTGGTGTAATGTTCCACCTGCCTGCAAAATTCAATCGGATACCCTTCTCCTTTACCGCAAGCTACCGGAATCATTGTCTCGGGTTCCGTTGGATTATCCTCCGAACAAGCAATAACAGACATACATATAATGATAAGAGGAATTTTCCTGGTTGCTTTCATTTTCCTTTTCTCCAGCATCCGTATAAACTGAAGCGAGTATAACACGAAGGTTTTACAGGAGTGTTAAGAATTTGTGAAAAAAAAGTGGAACTTTTGTGAAAAGGCTAAAGATGGGTGCGCTTGCTTTTTCTATTTGATCGGCGTTAAACGAAAATAATCCCAGTCGGCATAGGTGTTGGCGGGGACAAACCAGCATCCGCTGGACAGACGCAGCATTTGCATGCATCCTCTAAAAGATTCGTCCATAGTCGTCGTAAGCACGGTGCGAAAGCGTCTGCCGTCTTCGCTTTGCCTTACCTGAAGTATTTCCCGGTCACGAATAATCCGAAAATAATACGTAAATGGCCGGGTTCTGTTTGTATCAGCGGGGGAAAGACAGGAATCGTTTTTTACAATTTCCCTGTCCAGGGAGTAAAACTTAACTCCCAACGATTGTCCCTCAGGGAAACCGCTATCACGCATTATTCTGAGAACCCTTTCATCATTGTTTTTTCTGGAAAAAAAATGAACATCCAGAATGATTCGGCGAGTATTTGCCCCATTCGCGAAATAATAAGAACATTTGGTTTCCAGTTTCCAGCGGTCACCGCTAAAGGGACGGCTCATTTCCATGGCCGGATAATGCCAGTACGAATTTGCAAAATGGGGTATGTAGCCCCTGCCGGAAGCCGGATAGGTTGCGGGACTAAGATAATAGCGTAAATGACCGGGATTTTCTTTTAAAGAATATCTTCCAAACGAGTCATAATCATAGATGTTAGCTTCGCGCCAGATATATACAAACCAGTCCGGGTTCAGGGAAACGTTACTGAATTCTTCTATAAACGCTTCCGGAGCGGATTGATTCATAATTTTACTTTTTATTGATTCCGTTTGAAAATTGTTCTCCTTCATTCCTTTCATATAGAACAAATACTGGCTGATATCCGATTGTACCAGAAAAGAAGCTCCGTTGGGACGGCCGTTTTCGACCGGCGTTGCCCACAAATCAAACTTCCCTAACCTTCGGCTGCGGTAAATAACAAGGTCTCCGCTGGCATTCCAGACCGGATTATCAAAACCATATTCGCCAATATTGATATCCGAAACCCGCCTTGCGGTGGAATCTTTAAAAGAGTATATCATTATCCGTCTGCCACCTTCCCTGAGCAGGTCATAACAGATATACGCGCCATCCGGTGAAAAGATATACCCGCGGGAGCTGTAACTCGTTGGTATTATCTCTTTCATTTTACCATCCGGCAAAGAAATCAAAACCATACGGTTGGGCGGATTACGGCTAAAATCGTGCGCCTCACAGAGAATCTCTTTTCCAGAGGGATGCCAATCCTGCGGATAGATGTATAATCGGGGATTAGAATAAACCACCTGTACTTTTTTATCCTTGAGAGAAACAACCCGCAACTCGATATACGATGGCTCTTTGAACCAGCCGAAGGCAAGGTATTTTCCATCGCGCGACCAGATCGGCTGGACGGCATATTCCGGAGAGGTCTGCCAGGTTTTATGGGTAAGATTGATTTCTTTCCCACTATGCAAATTTCTGATAACCAGATTCCCCGTTGTCCAGTCGGTAAAAGCGATGTATTTTCTATCGAATGAAATATGGGTTAACGGGTCTATACCCACCCTCTCGAAATAATATTTAACCAGAGGATTGATTTTACGGGTCTGCGTTTTCAAAAACGTTAATCTGCTGCGGGCAACGAGAACGGCTTCCGTTTGTTCTTTATAATCGCGTAAAATTTTTCTATATAAGTCTTCCGCTTTTTTATCGCCTAATTGTTCAAAACATAAGGCCATTTTCAACACGGCTTTGGCTACAACTTTTCTATTTGACCGGTAACGCTCGATGATTTTTTCATAAATAGCGATGGCAGCCTGTAAATCGCCGTTGACCTCTTCTTCATAACAGGCTTTAAGAAATAGTTGAGAAGCGTCAACCTGCGCGATAACTGAGTAAAAAATCCATAGCAGCAATATGACCGTTAAAGCGCCGCGGCTGTTCATTTTATTTACCCGACAAATTTGTAGCCCACACCATGAACACTTAAAATATAGCGGGGCTTATTATGATTGTTTTCCAGCTTTTTCCGTAAATGGGCAACGTATGTATCCACCGAGCGGGTAGTGACATACACATTTTCCCCCCATACCTTATCCAAAATATAGAAACGGTCCAATACTTTATTCCTGTTCTGAATGAATAATTTCAAAATGGAAAACTCGTAAGCGGTAAGATGTATTATTTTATTTCTTTTCCGAATTTCGTATTTTTCAAAATCCACCTCGATATCACCGAATGTCCAGCGGACCAACTCATTTACCTCATTTCTGTTCTTTCGCGTTCTGCGCAGCAGCGCTTTGATGCGGGCCTGCAGCTCTCTGGTGCTGAACGGCTTGGTCACATAATCATCGGCCCCTATTTCCAAACCGACTATCTTATCCACCTCGGTGTTTTTGGCGGTTAACATAATGACCGGCGTATTGTCTCCCTTGTTTCTTATTTTTCTGAGAAATTCAAACCCATCCATACCGGGCAGCATTATATCCAGAATAATCAGATCGAACGTATTTTTTTCCTGCGTTTTAATGGCTTCTTCTGCGCTGGGAGTGCAGGATACCTCGTACCCCTCATAACGCAAATCATCTTCAAGTCCCATGCTTATACGGGCGTCATCTTCAATGACTAAGATTTTTTCTTTTGCCATAACCTGCCACTCCTGTTTTGAGGAATGCCGAGAGGTAATTTGATCATAAAGCTGCTGCCCGCCCCGGGCACGCTGTTCACTTCGATTTGTCCCTGATGGGCCTCAACAATCTGCTTTACAATGGTAAGCCCCAGACCGCTGCCGTGTACATTTTTAGCGCTTGTTTTCCCTCGATAAAAGGCTTTGAATATATGGGCCTGCTCATCCGGGGCCATGCCCGATCCGTAATCCTTTACTTCGATGAATAAGTTATATTCATTACGATACACATTAAGTTCAATGATTTTTTTATCACCGGAAAATTTAACGGCATTATCCAGCAAATTGGTAACAGCCTGTTCCATTGCCAGAGGATCGATACGTATGAAGGGCAGGTCTGTGGAAATATTTGCGGTAATATCAAAGCCTTTGTAGGTCAGATTTTGTTGGGCGCTGGTGATCAGTCCGTACATAAATTGACTGATATTGGTTAGCTGAAAGTTAAATACGCCTTTTTTGCCCAGGCGGGAAAAATCCAGCACATTGTCAATCATAAATTTAAGCCGGTCGCACTGTTCCATAATAACCTGGTAATAGGTTTTCTGTCTTTGTTTGCCGGGCACCCTTCCCAGATAAAGCATCTCCGCCAACTGCCGCATGGAGGTTAATGGATTTTTAAAATCATGCGATACAACAGAGGCCAGATTCGATTTCATTTTGGTAAGCGTTAATTCATGATTAATTGCGGAAAACGTAAGCACAAATCCAAAAATAAAAATGACCGCTATGAATATGAAAATATACAAATAAATTCTTGATGAAGAGAAGAAAAGAAAGGACGTTATTTGCTCGGGTCTTTCCTGTAATTCTACTATAACCGGTGGAAAATCCAGACGGAATGACTTAAAAACCGATCCGGCCTCAACAAATTTTTTTGAACTGAAAACGGGTTCATTGTTCCGGCCCTTTACCGTCCAGGGGATAGGGTCTTCAGCCGCGAGACTGTCCTCTACAGCTTGAAATAACTTTTGCTGAAAGAAGCGGTCATTCAACAACAGTCCCCAAAATATTGGTGATGAATCAACCCTGGCCAGGAGCACCAGATAGGGCTGATCCTGCGGATTTTTTATTGCAATCTGATGCAAGGGATTATTTTTGTCGTAGCGATTTGAGATCAGATACTCCCTGATATGCAATTTCCCCCTGGACTGAAAATCCAGAAATCGCCTGGTCTGCTCGGTCTTCCATCTTTCCTTTTCTAAAAGCGAATCCGTTTTCGAGGAATAGAACGAATTTCCTGCGCCATTTTGGTGCAAAAGGCTCAGTCGACTTTTTATCTCATTTAAAAGGAAACCGTAGCGCGCTTCATCCAATTGCCAGACGCTTTTTAGCAGATTTTCGTATGTATTTAAAATGAGCTTGACCGCTTCTGCCCAATTACCCTGTTCCATAAATATATCCGCAATTTTTAAACCGGCTATGGCTCCCGTCGGCAAACCTGAGGACAGGGATGTTGTATAAAATTTCTTTCTTAATTGGCGGTAAAATCGTACTGCGGCTGAATTATTGTTCATTTTTCTGTAGGCCCGCGCAATACAGGAGAGTATTCTGGCCTGCTCTTCTTCGGCGGATGAAAGCCGGAGTGCTTTTTTATACAATTCGATGGCTTTAGGGTAATTCTTTTTTTGGAACTCATATTTTGCGGCATTTTTCACCGCATCTGTTTCCTGTTCAAAGATGGATGATATTATATCATTTGCTGTGGAAGAATAAAAGAGCAGTTTCCGGGAGGGAAAAGTTATTGTGTTATTACGGAAGGTAAAACAGGTCAATACCAGAGTTGTATCATTTACGATTTTGTCCAGATGATCGAGATTCAGACGGTTTTTATTTTTTAGAAGGGATAAGCGTTCCAGAAAAGAGCTTTCCATCTGACGCAAATGTCTGTTAACAGCGTCCTCAATTTCCTCTGCGAAAGCAGAATACTGTGCGGCTCGTTTCTTTTCCAAAAGAGCATGGTCGTTTTTTATCCCCCGAAAGGCTAAATAGCCCATAATAATACTGGGAATTCCTATGCCCAGCAAAAAGTAAACAAAACTTTTATGTAGAAATAATGGCTTCACGACACTATTTCATCTTTAGATTTTACAGAATCAGTGTCGGAAATAGCTTTACAGGAAACTAATACTTATGCAGAAGAGTCACCGCATTCATAGTTTATTAATTTCTATAATTGAGTCCACTATAAAAATGATCATATTTTAACTATTTACGTATCTCCCCCGTCATGGGCACAAAGCGAACCGGCAGTACATTTTCCATATCCAGTCCGCTTTCCGTTTTGGTAACTACAACCAACTCCTGCACGTATTCACCCACAGGCAGTACCATCCGTCCGCCAATGGCCAGTTGATCCAGAAGAGGCGGCGGTATTTTAGGGGGCGCCGCGGTAACAATAATCGCGTCAAAAGTGGCTTTTTCCGGCCAGCCATGATACCCGTCGCCCTGTTTTACTACTACGTTGTCATAGCCGAGTTCCTTTAGCACTTTCCGAGCCCGTTTGGCCAGTTCGGGAATAATTTCGATTGTGAAAACCGAGTCCACAATCTGTGCCAATATCGCCGCCTGGTAGCCGGAGCCGGTTCCGATTTCCAGAACGCGGTCTCCCGGTTTTACGCGCAGCTGTTCGGTCATAAAGGCGACGATATACGGTTGGCTGATGGTCTGCCCCTCACCAATGGGACGCGGCTCATCCGCATAAGCGTAAGGCGCTTCCGATGCAGGTACAAATTTATGACGGGGCACTTTGAGCATGGCTTCAATTACCCGCTTATCTTTTACACCGCGGGCAATAATCTGCCGGCTCACCATCTCTTCGCGCAGCTTTTGATAATTTTCTTCTTTCTCATCCATTTTTCTATCCTGCCTGCAGGCCGAGATTAGCAATATAATCGCTGATAAAATCAGCATCAGGGATAAATATTTTATATTTGTTTTCTTCATTCTAAATTACTTAATGCTTTAATAAACAGGACACATGTCTATAGACGGATAAGGCCAGGGCATCCAGATTGTACCCTCCCTCTAACAGGCTGATTACCCGTCCGTTGCTGTATTTTTGGGCGAAATGGGCAGCCATTTCGGTCATCTTATAAAATCCGGAATCGGTAACCCGCATACCTCCGAGCGGATCGTCAATATGGGCGTCAAAGCCGGCGGAAATCAAAACCAAATCGGGCTCAAAACGCGAGGCAATTTGTTCCAGGGCCTCTTCCAGTTTCCGGATATAAACCGTATCATCCGCTCCGGCGCTTAAGGGAATATTCATGGTATAGCCCCGGCCTTTTCCGCTTCCGGTTTCATCGGCCCGGCCTGTCCCCGGATAGAAGGGGTATTGATGCAGACTCAGGTAGAAAACGGTATCATCGTAATAAAAGATGTGCTGAGTGCCGTTCCCATGATGCACGTCCCAATCAATGATCAGCGCCTTTTTGGCTAATCCGCATTGTTGAGCGTAGCGGGCAGCAAGGGCAATATTATTAAACAGACAAAACCCCATTGCCTGATCTGCCTCGGCATGATGACCGGGCGGACGAACTGCGGCAAACACTTTATCAAAGTGTTCGTTCAGAATCAAGTCCACCGCCTGAATGGCGGCTCCTGCGGCTGCGAAGGCTGCATCCACGGAATATTCGTTGACGATCGTATCGCCTCCGTCCAAAACTCCCTGTTCCACGCCACGGTGCTTCTCCACAAATTGGCGGTATGTTTCCGTGTGCACCAGTTCCACCTGTGCCGCTTCCGCATCGGGCGGGGTAAAATGGCTGGCTTTGTCCCAAAATCCCTTTAGCTGTAAATAATTAACGATGTGCGTAACCCGTTGCGGCCGCTCCGGATGCCCGGCACCCGGATTGTGTTTTTCAAAAAGAGGATGATAAATAAACGCTAACTTCCCCATAGGTCAAAGTTTCTTAAAATAAAGTTTAAAGGTTGTACCTTTGCCCGGCTGGGAATCCACTTCAATACGGCCCTTATGTTCTTCAACCAGCTTTTTAACGATGGCCAGCCCCAAACCGGTGCCCCCTTCCTTACCGCTGGTTACAAAGGATTCAAACAGTTTATCCTTTATTTCCGGAGGGATGCCGGACCCCGTATCGGATAGCAGGAATTCGATATCTCCATTAAGCTGATTGGCTACAATGGAAAACTTCCCGCCCTTGTCCATCGCTTCGAGGGCATTCTTCATGATATTCATAAACACCCGGGTTATTTTCTCCGGGTCCACATAAATATTGGCCTGAGCGTTACAAACCGCTTCAAAATCATATCCGCGTTTACGAATATCCTCGCCAAATACTTTGCTGAAATTGTTAATCAGTTTATCAACCGGATACTTGACCGGCAATATGGTTGTTTTTCCTTTGGCAAAATCCAGAATATCCCGGGTCATATTATTGAGGGTTTTAATTTGCTCAATGATAATATCGCCATATTCCTGACGTACTTCCGGGTCTTCTTCCTCTTTTAATAAATCCACGAAACCATAAATATTATTCATAGGCGTTCGTAAATCATGAACGATGGTGCTCATCATATTGCCTATGGAGGCCAGCCGGTCGGCTTTCATTTTTTCATCACGCAAGCGGAAGGCCTCGATACTGCGGGATATCTGCGATGATAGCGAACGAATCAGACGCACATCATCCTCACGGAAAAATTCGTTCTCTTCCGCTTTGTTAAAGAATTCCAAAATACCGATAACCTGGTCTCCGGCGACTAAGGGGGCGGCCAGGTGATGCCTGACAGTAATACCCGCTGTTTTCTCAAAACCGGACTCAATCAGAGCGTCTCCCGGCCCGTTATTGTTCACATAAATTTCTTTACTGCGGCGCACCTCACCCGGGATGCCGTCATCAATCGAAACATCCGTTTTATTCAGGGCGTCCACATTGAGATTGCGGGCCACCCTCTTGACGATTTTTCCCTGCTGTTCATCCAAAAGCGAAATTTGTGCGGCTTCCACATGAAGTGTTTCCTTAATTTTGTCGATGAAGATTTCCAACAGTTCATTCAAATCATAGGCCTTATGGATCTCGCTTTCGATGTCAAACATCAGGTTCAGTTCGGCCACTCTTTTTTCCAAGGCCGTATAAAGGCGGGCATTGATAATGGCAATGGCGATTTGTGAGGCCAGACTGGACAGCAGCTCTTCATCGGCGGCTTCAAAAACGCCGTCTATTTTATTGAGTATCTGCAGAACGCCGATAATTTCGGGTTTGTTTTTGCCATCCTGTTTGGGTTCAAAGATAGGCATACATAAAATACTGCGTGTACGGTAACCGGTTTTCTTATCCGTCGTCGGGTCGAAACGAGGATCATTATAAGCGTCTTCGATATTGATTACTTCGCCGGTTTTAGCCACATGTCCGGCAATACCCACGCCTATTTTTAAACGGATTTCCCTGATTTCTGCCTTTTGGGCAATTTTGGACCACAGCTCGCCGCGTTCGTTATCCACGATGTAGAACGTGCTCCGTTCGGCATGCATCAGCCGGGTTACCTCATCCATGATAAGCAAGAGTAATCGCTCTGTGTTCAATTCGGAACTGAGCGATTTTCCGATATGCTGGATAGCGCTCATTTCGGTAATCTTGCGATCCAGGGCCTTTTCCAGTTCGGCAATTTTTTTCTTTAACAAGCTTGCTTCCGATTCCACAATACATCCTTTTATTTGGTTTTTCTGTTATTTCAGTAGAAATATAGAACTTTATGTAGGTGAAAATCAAGCGTTGAATGGCAACCGTTCTTTAACAGTTGAACCGTTTACAGAGGATTTTCCATCGGCAGGGATTGCAAATTCAGGCTGATATAAACAAAAAAGGAACTGACCAGGCAGTTCCTTTATCCTTAAGCTAACAGAAAATTGCTATTCCAAAGCGGCAACAGCCCGTTCTACGGTTTCATAAGTTTCGAATACACGAATAAGTTGGGTAATCATCAATAAACTGTTCACTTTTTCGGACACCCGGGCCAGCACCAGTTTTCCTTGTTCATTATTAAGCGTGGTCATACAGGCCATGAGCACCCCCATACCCGAGCTGTTCATCCATTTAACATCCCCCAAATCGATGACTACTCTTTTAATACCGTCACGGATTAACCCTTTTACATGATCGTGTAATGCCGTGGTTTCCGGACCACCCATCATTTTGCCGGAAAGCGAAAGTACAGCTACCTGATTTTCAATTTTTTCTTTTATCTTCATGGATACTCCTCTCCCCTTTTCCTTAATAAATTATATTATATCCGGTTAACACAAGTTAAAATATAATCTAAAGTGAGTCAATACAAATGTTTGCTTTCCATGCCATATACAATCTTTCCGTCTTGAACCGTCATTATCACTTCGGTTTCCAGTAAATTTTCACTATTTATCTTAAAAGGATCTGGGGAAAGCGCTATAAAATCGGCCTGATAACCTGCTTCCAGCCGCCCCCGGCGGTGTCCCTCGCCGGCAGCCCGGGCACTTCCTTCGGTATAACTCCGGATGGCCTGCCATATATTTAAACGCGATTGCGGCTGCCAGACGGGTTCCGTTGTATCAAAAGCATAGCGGCGCTGCACCGCGCTAAAGATTCCTTTCAACGGATCGGGATCGGCCACCGGTGCGTCGCTGCCCGCGGCCAGAGTAACCCCGGCCTTAACCAGAGCCTTCAAAGCATACGCATTGACGCTGCGACTGCCCCAATATTTTTCGGCCATTTTTACATCGACGGCAATATGGACGGGTTGTACCGAAGCCACGGCGCCTGTTTGGGCTAACAGAGGGATATCTTCCTGCCGGATTAATTGGACATGTTCGATACGCGGTACCAGATTATAACCGGTAAATGTATCCTTTAATGTGCCAAAAACTTTTATTACTTTATGAACAGCCCGATCACCAATGGCGTGTACGGCCGGGGCCAGCCGGTTTTCAGCCGCTTCTTGTAAAATTTCATCCAATTCCTGTATGGTAAGCACTTCTACGCCGTAATTTTGAGAGTTATCTTCATAGGCCCCGAACAGATGCGCCGTCCGCGATCCCAGAGAACCATCGAGGAATAATTTGATTCCACCCAGACGCAGCCACTCGTCTCCTGCGTAAGAATACTGTTTATCTTTAATGATTTCTTTTAAACGTTGATGGTAAAGATAAACCGTTGTGCGCAATCTTCTATCTTGTTTTTTTAATCGTTGTAATAAGTGAAAATCATCATAGGCTTCCATGGTATGCACCGCTGTGATGCCCAGCTTAAATAAATAGGAAGAGTAATCCTGTATAGCTTCTTCAGCCTCTTTCGCATTTGTGGGTGGAATTTTGTCGAGAACGGGTTTCATGGCGTCTTCGTATAGCAGACCGTTTGGTAAGCCGTCCTCATCCCGCTCTATCCGTCCGGAGTGAATGGTTTGTTTATTCTTAAACAAACCGCTTATTTTAAGCGCTTTTGTATTCACCCATAAGCTGTGCATATCCACGGAAAAAAGAGCGACCGGATTTTGGGGAAAGATTTGATCCAGATGGGTTCTATGAGGGACACCGTCCTGCCAATTATTTTTATTGAATCCACCGCCCTGCACCCAGGCATCTTCTTTTACTGTGGGAGCGTATTCGTGCAGCCGTTGCAAAGCCTGTTCCAGAGAAAGACAGTTTTTGAATTGAACCCGGCGGTGCTCCAGCGCGGCTATTGTGAGATGCGTATGCGCATCGATGAAAGCGGGAAGCACTGTTAAACCATGCAAATCGATTCCGGAACGATTATAGGATAAAGAGGGACGTTGATCTTTTAACCCCAGCGCCACTATAAAGCCGTTTTTGATTAACAGCCAATCAAAAACTTTCTTTGTCTGAAGATTATAAATATTGCCGTTGTAGAAAAGTCTCTCTTGCATAAAATAAAAGTATCAATTTTTTCTATGTATTAAAAGACAATGTGGAAAAAAACCGGTTTATATAGTGCGGATAAATCTATTTTTGTAGTGAGGAATAACAGGGGGATAAAAAAAAGCAGACCATTTAGCCTGCCTTTTAAAGCCTTATTCGTTTTCTTTATTATCGGGATAGATTAATTTAATTTTTCCCTCAAAAAATTCTTCCTGTGCTATGACGGTAGGATTTATTTCTTTTTCGAATTTTATGTCTTTCATCAGCTCACGATCATATATATCCGTCTCATCATACAAATCCATATCATCCAATATTTCATTTTCTTTTTTCTTGGAGATACGTTCTACATTAATCTGTCGTGCCCGGGCGGCAATCAACAAACATGTTTCATAAATATTATTATGATCACCCTGTAATTTACGGAGATCAAGTGTTCGAATGGCCATTCGTTCCCTCCTGCATATTCATTTAGCTTCTAAATTTAAACGAAGATCTTTCCGTAGTCAAATATATTTTTCATTCCTGAACCCGTCATTTATTTAATTGGCCATAAAGTTATGAGACTACTCTAAAAAGGTTTATAGAAGCCATTCCGTCCCGCCCTGGTGGGATTGGAATCCATAATTTCAATAAAATCAATAGACCCTGAAACGAGCCTGTCCTGGCGTCAGGCCAGGATTCAGGGTGACATTTTATTCGCAGCACCCTTTTTTGAGTGGGCTCAAGCTATTTTTGACAATTAAATCATAGATTTTAGCGGGTTGTTAAAACGATTTAAGACATTTTATTACTACAGGGAATAAGTTGGAACGGTATATTGTTATATGGCAATTATCAGTTTCACAATGGCATAAAAAAATATAGTAAAAACCGTCTGAGTTAGAATTTTTGCATAAAAATCTTGCCTTTAAACAGATTTTTACTATATTTAGCCGGAACTGCCACTATGAAACGTCTCCCCCAACCGAATAATAATAATGTTTAATCAACCAAAAACCGGATGGTAAGTCCGGACTCGTATCATTTAACCAAAGGAGGTTGTATGGTGAAGAAGCTCCTCTTAGTGCTCTGTATCGTATTCACAGTGAGTTCTCTGTTTGCGGTTGACTTAAAGGGAATTGTCCGGGATGGAAAGACCCAGGAGGCCCTTAGCGGTGTAAATATTTACATCGCCGCAACAGGTATTGGAACCACTTCAGATGAAGATGGCTATTTTCATCTTACCTTTGATGCAGACAAGGATTTTGAGATTACGTTTGAATACGTTGGGTACAAGACCTTGCGCAAAACGTTTTCTCCCACGGAAGATCTTTCCAAACTGGTTATCGATCTGGAAGAAGATATCTTTCAAACCGATGCTATTGTAGCAACAGGTCTTGCCTCGCGAACCTCAAAAAGCGTAGCCGAAGTAGCGGTTGCCAGAGTGCAGGCTTCCGAATTAACACAGATGAATACCTATCAAAGTGTTAATCAGCTGGTAACCGGTAAAATCGCCGGTGTTCAGATGAAGCCCTCTTCCGGTAATGTCGGTTCGGGTTTCAGATTCTACATGCGTTCCGGCGGAGGTTTGAACGGTGATGAGCAACCGGTTATCTACGTAGACGGAATCCGTGTGGATAATGCCCAATTGGGTGGCGACTACGTGGGTGGCCAGGGAGTAAGTGCTTTGGCCGATTTAAACCCTGAAGATATTGAAGACATCCAGGTGCTTAAGGGGTCTGCCGGCGCTGCAACATACGGTACGAACGGATCCAACGGTGTGGTACTGATAACTACCAAAAAAGGGAAAATCACCCCCGGTATGGGCAGCAGCATGGCCATAAATTATAAAATGAACCTGGGTTACAATGAGCAATGGTATAAATACAGTAAAGATAAATTCGTTTCCGCCGATGACGCCAATGCCAACTTTAAAACCGGCCCGATTGCCAAGCATAGTTTAAGCATTTCCGGCGGGAATCAATCGATTAAATATTTTACATCCTTCGACAGCCACAACGAAGAAGGAATCCTGCCCAACAACTATATGGACAGAAAATCCTTCCGGGGTAATGTAGAGGTGTACCCGCATGAACAGGTTACTCTGCGCTTCGGAGGCAACTATGTATTAAATGAAATAACACGGCCCCAAAACGATAACAACATCTTCGGTTTTTTGGGCAACACATTGCTTTTTCCGCAATCGTATCGTTTTACGGACAGTTTGGCCATTCGACGTATTGAAAATGTTCTGGTTTCCAACCGCTTCATCGGTTATGCGGAGTTGGTTTACTCTCCTTTAAAGAATCTTGAAGCATTGGTGCGTGTCGGTATGGATCAGAGTGATTTGCGGGAAGACACCACATTCCCGCCCGGATTAGGTTATGCCTTATGGCCGGACGGTCAGCGTTTCATTTACAATCGTAATAATAAGCAGTTTACCCTCACCGGTAGTTTGCGTTATGAGACCGATATTACGGATGGATTACACAGTAAATCGCTGCTTGGTACGCAGATTTTTGACCGAAAAGCCAGAACTTCAACATTGCAGGGTCAGGATTTCAGCACCGAGTTGATCAGCGATATTGGGGCGGCAGAGGATGTAACCGCTTATGGTGAAGGTAAAATACATCAAAAAGATGCCGGTATCTTTTTTGAACAAACATTTGCCTGGCAAAATCAGTACTATCTCATTTTTGGAGTTCGCCGAGATTATGCTTCTACCGTAGGTACCCAGGCAGCAAGTATCTGGTATCCCAAAGCCAGCCTGGTTGTGCGGATGGATAAATACGACTGGTTCCCCAGAACATTAAACCTGTTTAAACTGCGTGCGGCTTACGGCGAGAGCGGTCAGCTGCCTGGTCTTACCGACGGTATTCCGCTTTTATGGACAGCAGCAACTGGTGGTTACGGAGCCGGCGCCGTACTTAGCAGTATAGGTAATGCCAAACTGGAACCGGAACGCGTTAAAGAATTGGAATTCGGTTTTGATGCGGAATTTCTAAACCGTTACGCTTTTGAATTTACTTACTATCGTCAGAGCGCGTCCAATTCGATTATCGGATTAGAAGAGCCGCCTTCCACCGGTTTAACCGCCAGTAACCGGCCTTTTAACATCGGTGCTATAGAAGGATGGGGTATTGAAACAATGCTGCAGGCAACTCCGGTAAAAAGTCAGGACTTTCAACTTGACTTGAGCCTGATCTATAACTACCAAACCAATGAAGTTACTGATCTTGGAGGCGCACAGCCCATTTTCGATGGATTTGACGTCAATGTAATCAAAGAGGGATTGCCCAAGCACGAATTTTACACTTACGCTGTTCTGGGCGCCACTTTTGATGATAGTGGCGTTTATACCGGCCCGGATGTCGCCACCGAACGTTCTTCTTTTGGCAACCCGATCCCGACCAATACCGGTTCATTTTCAACAAATTTCCGGTTTCTTAAAAACTTCAATTTTTATTTTATGGTGGATTGGGCATCGAATCTAAAGGTGTTTGACAACACCGGTGTTTTCGCCACGCGTTTTGGCAATAATCCGGAGTTTAACCGTCTGGCTACTCAATTAGGCATTGCCGGCGGCGGCCCCGGTTACGTAGCTTATTTTGTGGAGCCTGTAGAAGGGGTCGAAGAATTAACTCCGGGTACCCCCGAGTATAAAGCGGCTGCCGAAAAATTTGCCACTTTGGACTGGCGCTACGATGCAAATTATATATATGATGCTGACTACCTGAAAATTCGAGAAATCAGCCTCAGCTATACTTTTAACGATCTGTTAAAGAATGTAAGCGCTTTTCGTTACATCAGAAATTTAACGATCGGCTTCTCGGCACGTAATGTTTTTACATTTACGGATTATCCGGGCGCGGATCCCGAAGTGAATTTTGCGGGTAGCCGCAGTTTGATACGGGGTCAGGATTTTCTTACGCTACAAAACCCGAGAACGTATAACTTTTTTGTACAACTTGGACTATAATCAGGGAGATACAGCATGAAAAAAAATATTGTTTTTATAATAGTGATGGCCATCCTCGCCCTGCTTACCTCCTGTGACAATTATGTACAGGATGTAGATCCGCTTATCGACCGGGTGGAAGATGACCGTCTTAATTCGCCCGATCAGCTCGATTTTTTAATCAAGGGTGTTAAACACCGTTTTTCCACGATGTACGACAACCTCGTGTTCCTGGCCGGCGGTTTATCCGACGAGCTCTACTACGATGCCAACGCACCGGGTTCATCCTTCCCTACTTTACGGGAAATTGATCTGGCTGAAGATATCCGTCGCGACAACAATTCCGTGGACGGTGTGTTCACACCATTGGGCGAATTGCGTTTCTTCGCAGATAACCTGGTAACTCGTGCAACAAGCATCGGTACAGGTGAAGACTTAGAAGGCGCTTTGTTTACCGGATACTTTTTTGGTGGTTTGGCCCGGTTTTTCTACGCTACCTATTTCGGTCTGTATCAGGAACAAGGCGGCGGTGTTATCGACGGCGGCCCGTTCATTCCGTCTTCGGATATGTATGATCTGGCCATTGAGAAATTCACCGAAGCCTTGAATCATACCGATTATGAAGGCTTTGCCAACTGGCCCGATATTACTTCCAAAGAAATGGCCGAACGACTCACCCATTCCATGATTGCACGCTGCTATTTGTATAAAGGGGACGCGGCCAGTGCATTAACGCATGCAGAAATGGGTATGCAAGAGGGCGACGATCCTTTTATGTCCTTATATAGTGCCATAACCAATAACGTCTGGTATTATCAAGCCAACGAAAGACATCAGTACCTGGTGGACGACCGCTTTGCCGACTATATTACCGCGGATCCCAATGAGGCAAACCGGGTTAAAATCTACAAAGTGGAATCAGGTAGTTTATCATGGTGGCAACAGGCATTTTACCTTACCCTGGATGCCCCGATTAACTGTATGACCTGGCAGGAAAACGAATTGATGCTGGCTGAATTAAAGCTGACCTCAGACAATGCAGCCGCATTGGCTCACGTTAACAAAGTCCGGGCCTCGCACGGGCTTGATCCTTTGACCACCCTGGATGAAGCTGCCTTGATTGCGGAAAGGGATAAAGAGCTGATGACCACCGGCGCCCGTTTGCCCGATCAAAGACGTTTCGATATCTGGCATCTGCCTGCCGGAACCTGGAAATATTTGCCCATTACTCAGAGCGAAATTAACGGTAACCCGAACCTGGATGTTGGTCCGGAATAATAGTCATCGCTTAAATACCAGGCTTAATTAGCTTAAAGCCCCGACCCACCTCCAGGCCGGGGCTTTTTTTATTCTTGTCGATTCTTGCATCATATATATCCACAAACTAACTTACTGACTGAGTAATTTTTTTACGTCATCGCAAACCCCTGACACGTTTAGGGATTGCCCGCCTTCGCCTTAGGCGGAAGGCAACGACATTCCAATTAGATAAAAAAATAACATTCGGACGGATTAGGTTACTCTTAGCGATTGAAAAGCGAGGTTAAAATGAAAAAGAATGAACGATTTGTCATCATCGGCGGGAATGCCGCCGGTATGTCCGCTGCCAGCCGCATTCGACGCAACCTGCCTGAAGCAGAAATTATTGTTTTCGAAGAATCGGGGGATGTTTCTTACGGGGCCTGCGGTTTACCTTATTATATTTCGAACGATATTCCGGAATCCGAGCGATTGATAGCCATCAGCGCAGACGACTTTCGGCAAAAACGAAACATCGATGTACGCCTGCATCACCGGGCTGTGTCCTTTGATCCGAGGAAAAAAACAATCGAATTGTATTCCTCTACGGAAAACAATCAGGAACAGATTTCCTACGACAAACTTATCATTGCGACCGGCGCCCGCTCCGTAAAACCGCCAATAGACGGCATTGACCTGGACAATGTTTTTACCTTGCGCACCTTGCAGGATGGAATACGCATCAAAGACAGCCTTGACGCCAAAAATCATAAAAACGCTATTATAGTCGGCGGTGGTTACATTGGACTGGAAATGGCCGAAGCATTGCATAAACACGGTTTAAAGGTAACTGTTGTCGAAATGCTGGATCGGTTGATGCCCAACGTGGATACGGATATATCCGCCCTGGTTGAGGAGGAATTGCATAGTAAAGGATGTGCCGTTTATAAATCCAATGCAGTGGAAGAAATTATGGGTGGTAGTGCTGTGGAACGTGTTCGTTTGTCCGATGGTACCGTTCTTCCTGCCGATATTCTGGTAATTGCCGCCGGTGTAAAACCGAATGTAGAGTTTGCCCTCAGCGGGGGCGTACAGTTAGGCGGGACAGGCGCAATTGCGGTAAGCTCAACCATGCGCACTAATGTACATAATGTTTTTGCAGCGGGCGACTGCGCCGAAGCCAAAAACCTGGTCACCGGAAAAAACGATTACATCCCCCTCGGAACAACCGCAAATAAGCAGGGCCGCATCGCCGGAGATAACGCCAGCGGTAAAGCGAGTAAATTTGCCGGGATTGTAGGCACGGCGGCCGTAAAAGTATTTGATCTGGAGATTGCCCGAACGGGTATCTGCTCAGCAACGGCAAAAAAGCTGTATCCGTCTGCTCAGAGCATACTGATCAAATCCAAATCCCGCGCCGGTTATTATCCCAATCCCCAAAAAATAACGGTTAAGCTGATTTTCCGCCCGGAAGACGGGCGTCTGTTGGGCGCTCAAATGGCCGGAGGCGAAGGCGTGGCCAAGCGGATTGATGTACTGGCAACCGCTTTGCATCAGCGGATGTCCGTGCAGGATATTGTGGAATTGGATCTAAGTTACGCGCCGCCGTTCGCACCTGTTTGGGATCCGATTCTTGTGGCGGCCAATCAGGCGACAAAACTGGTAAGAAAATGATTGGAACACGGCACAGTCGGTTCAACCCTGAATATAGGTCTTTAGTGCCTGTACATTTTCCAGCGCGATCCGGGCGGCTCTACTCTTCAGAAACAGATAATTGAGCAAACGGACTGAGATCGAGTATGTACGATAGCTCATCTTCAGGTTTACTTCGCTGCTGCCATCCGGCAGGGAACGTACGCTGTATTTCTGTTTTACATCAAACAAATACGTGTTTTTCAGGCTATCCAGCGCAGACCTGCAAACACAATTTTCGTTGTAATCTATCTGAATCTTTTCTCTTAATACGAATTGCTTTTCATCAATTTGATATGTGGTTTCCCAAACATCCGATCCTTTATAAATTGATTTTCGGGTAAAGGGATTCCATAACGTATAGGTAGAGCTATCGGTTAAAATGCGCAGCACAACCGGCTGAGGCGCTTCAATAGCCACATCGGCCGATACCACAGATTCGGATTCAGTCAATAAGCCCACTACAAGCAAAGCGCAAAAAACAACCGTAAATATTATACCGCTGATCTTAAAAAAAGTCATCGCAAAAGAATCATTGATTTAACCTGTTTTTGTCCTGCTCCCTGTAATTCGTAATAATATACCCCGGATGCGGCCGGCAATCCGGCAGCCGTTGTACCATCCCATAAATAGGTATGATTTCCGGCTGAGAGCGGGCCATTAAAAAGTGTTTGGATTAATCTACCTTGTGCAGTATAAATATTCAAGCGAATATTTTGACTTTTTTGTAATTCAAAAACAATTTGCGTACCCGGATTAAAGGGATTGGGAAAGTTTCCTATCAGGTTAAACCGGTCGCTCTCTTGCGGGAGTTTATCATCAACCGGGCTTGCCAGCAGAGTTTCTATTGTATTTTGAATGGATGAGAGCTGTACGCCGTTATCCGAATAGCGGATAATACCGTCTCGATCTATAACCATACTCCAGTCGTAAGTAATTTCATAGGCATTTTGCGTATCCCTGCCATTTAGCAATAAGGGATACTGAATGGTTGGGCTGGTCGCATTTTTAAATGACTCTACCTGCGATTTTGAACCGTTCCAGCATTCTACGCCAAGAGCAACTACATCATCTTCTGAATATTTCTCGGCAATACCACTCTGAGTGCTCCCACCAGCACTTCGGCAGGCGCCTCAACCCCAGCCAAAAAAGAAGATATAGACGATCTTTCCCTGATAATCACTTAAAGTAATATTACCGCCGCTCAGTTTTTCCAGTGTAAAATCCGGCGCCTTATCGCCTACGCCAACCGCATATAGTGGTATGATACCTAATAAGAGAAGGAATAGATACATCCTCATAAGGATACCTCCTTTTTATAGATAAATGTTTCTCTTTACAAATTCAGAGGTAAATATTAGTAACCGGTTAATAATCTCGCAGGATTGTTGCCTATCGCCCACCGAAGAATCAACGGGCAGCATTCGAATTCCCTTTTGGATAAAGATCGGAATGATAACCAGTTCCTGAGTTTATACGGGATAACACTTGAGACATTTATATTATTTCACATCCATCCTAAATGATAGAAAGGCTACGCGATGAAATACCCGTGTTTACGAGTTTCCCCCTATTAAGTGGGACTAAGGGGGTGTTTT
>DRQG01000153.1 GCA_011369465.1 Caldithrix abyssi | reverse complement strand
TTGAGAAATACGTTCTTGCATCTTATGTTTTTGAAAGGAATAATGAACAATCATGTCATGGCCTCCACTTTGATAAATAATCCAAATTAATGGGTATTTCGAGTAGATGCCAAATGACATAATACTGAATTAAGAATAAAAGACCTCTGTGTTCCCTGTGCTCTCTGTGGTTAACCTATACAGGCACAAAGGGGCAAAGGCACACAGGCATAGAGTAACGCAAGATTCATCTTGCGCCCGGAAGGCAAAGGCAAAAGGCACAAGATTAATTAAGAATTAAGAATGAAAAATTAAGAATATAAAAACCTCCGTGTTCTCAGCGTGCTCTGTGGTTAACCCAACAGGCACAAAGGGGCAAAGGCACACAGGCACAAAGTAACGCGTAACAAGTGACAGAGAATTAAAGTAAGAATAAAAAAACCTCTGTGTTTTCTGTGCGCTCTGTGGTTCAACCAAAAAAGGCGGTCTCAGGGCCACTTTTTTATTCGGAATTTCTTTATCGATAATCACCCGCCCAGTTGCAGTAGAATGATACCAATCAGCAGTCCGACGATTACATTGATTAATTTCACCAGCACAAAACTGCGCCGGGAAACGGCCAGCAGAGGCAGCATACCGTGCCCGTCCTGCACGATGGAACTGGCTAGCAAAATACTGAAGGGAATGGTTCCCTGAGCAAAAAGGGTAACAAACACCAGATGCGGCCCCGATTCCGGAATAACGCCGATTAGTACGGCCAGGAACAACACCACCCACATATTGTCCGCAACCCAGGCGTCGATATCGATATAATGTTCCAGCCAGTGGATAATCACTAATGCGGCCAGCGTCCACAAAAAAATCCGCAGAAGATGTTTTTTTACCACATGTTCCCACAAATGTTCCTCCAAAAAATGGTCGGGAACCGTGGCCACCACAAAAAGCGCAAACAGACTGCTGACCAGCAATGTAATGCGCACCCAGCCCCAACCATCTTCACCGATCAAACCTGTGGTAAAAGCAATGGAAAGAAACAGCATCATTGCGAGCAGCAGGGCCCGTGGTAAATGGAGATGCTTTAGCTGCTCAAAAAACCGCTGCCATGAGAAACAAGCACAGTACTCATCCGTATGCAATTCCAGTTCATGTACATCCTCATCTTGAGGCAGTCGATCTGCTTTAAACAAGCGATCGATGAGATAACCCGTAACTATACCAATCAGGAAGAGAAGGATGGTTAAACCCGCCGCTCTTAAGGGAAACATAGAGAACATCACATAAGCTTCATCGCCGCTGGTGGCGATCATGGCCGCGGTAAGCGCCCCTATGGAAAGGATACGATGCGAATACAAAGAGACAACAGTAAACGATCCTAAACAACCCGGTACGGCTCCGAGAAAAGCGGAAAACAGATACTGGCCCCAGCGATTGTTTTTCAGCTTTTCCTGCCAGCTTCCTCTGGTTTGCACATTCACATACTCGATGAGCAGCATCATAATAAAAACGAAGCCGGTGATCATAAGTGTATGATTCAGTATGTCAAGCCACATAGCTTACTCCAGAAATCATCCGCCCTGGCGCTCATTGATATTTAGGATTAAAAACGTGTGACGATCTATTACTCAACTCGAAATAGAACTATTTAATTCCGTAATTTGCGCCGAATACGAAAGAATTTCACATCCGTCCTAAATAGATAGAAAAGTCTTCGTAAAACATTAGCATTTACGCGTTTCCCCCTAATAAGGCTTGTACGCCGTGGCGTGGGGACTAAGGGGGTGTTTTTTGCAGAAGTAGAAGTTATTGTTCTTACCTTTTTTTACAACCCCCTACCCCCCTTTTTTAAGGGGGAATTTTGTATTTGCTTTAACTAATTTGGTTACATATTAATGTAGCAAATTATTTAGGATAGCTGTGAAAGAATTTAAAAAAACAAAGTTTAATTGGAAAAGAAATCTACCACTAATTTTAACTTTAGAAATCATAAACCGGCGCGGCGGTTTGCGCCCGATAAGACATCATCGTATATTGAAGGCTTATGGATATGAATCATTTACTCATTGCCGAGGGTATCGTCTGCGTGGGCGCCATTTTGCAAAGCGGTATCGGTTTCGGCCTCGGGCCGTTTGCAGTACCTTTGCTGGTTATGATCGATCCCCGGCTTGTTCCCGGGCCTCTGCTGTTCGACGCGCTGATCTTAACGCTGCTTATGTCCCGGCGTGAATTTTACGCTTTGGATAAAACCGTTCTGAAATGGACTATTGTCGGCCGAATTCTGGGATCCGGACTGGCTGCGGTCGCGCTGGTATTTGTACCGCGTCATCATTTGAAATTGTTTTTTGGAGTGCTGGTGCTGGCGGCCGTATTCATCAGTTTGCTTAAGTTTAAAGCAAATTATTCGGGGAAGCGCTTACTGGCGGCGGGAACGCTTTCCGGATTTATGGGAACCGCCGTATCCATTGGCGGTCCCCCGCTGGCTTTGGTATTTCAACATAGGGATGGGCCGCAAATCAGGGCTACACTTTCAGCAATTTTCAGCATTGGCGGCACCGTTGCTCTGTTTTCACTGTTCCTCATTGGAAAATTCGGTCTTACAGAACTACATTTGGCCTTGCTTTTACTGCCCGGATTACTATTGGGCTTTTTTCTGTCTCGTTATATTACGCCCATTGTGGATAAAGGTTTGATGCGCCCTTTACTGCTCACCATGTCCGCTGCAGCGGCCGGTATTCTTATCTGGCCTTTTCTCTTTTAATGAATATAAAAACGCCATCCCATCATATACAGGGATGGCGCATTTTTGCAAAAGGTTCCGCAGCAGATTATTCCAATTCGACAGGGATACCATATCCCTGTTGTTTTCCTGCTATCTACTTCAACAGAATCATCCGTTTTACTTTACTAAATGAGCCGCTCTGGATACGGTAGAAATACATACCGCTGGACAGATTACCCGCTTTAAACACCGTCTCGTACCTGCCGGCCTGTTTAAATTCATCCACCAGCACCGCCACACGCTGACCGGCAATATTATATACTTCAATACGTACCTTACCGGCTTTGGGTAAGGCATATTTTATCCGCGTAGTCGGATTGAACGGATTCGGATAATTCTGACCGAGTTGATAGGTTTTCGGCAGGGTAAACGCATCTGCATTCGTTATTGCCGTTGCCGAAGATACGGTAATAAAAATCGTATCTGTCGCCGTCGCGGCGCTGTCATCCTGTACGGTGCAAATCAATGACACCATTCCGCTAAAACCGGGTGCTTCCAGAGTCAGCTTCGTTGTGGCGGGATCATAAACGTACAGCAATGAATCATTGTCGGAAGTAAATTCCCAGCCAAGCAGGCTGTCCGCTGTTTCGATATCCACACCATAGTTCTTCATCACCAGCACAAGGGAAGAATCGTTACGAAAAGAGAGCGAATCGGGCAAATCCACAATAACCGGCGCATCGTTTACGGAACGTACCGTAACGATAAAAAAGGCCGAATCGCTCAGGCTTCCATCCGAGACTTTGAGCAGCAGAGTATCGCTGCCAAACCAGTTTTCCGGCGCATTGAACAGGTAACCGCCGCTATCCGAAGAAGCAACAACCCAACTGCCTCCGCTCACCGCGTAATTCAGCGTGCTGTCGGCATTATCATTATCCTGCACATAGGCGTACCAATTGGCAGCGGCATAATAAAGAGAATCATCTTCCGGGAAGCTTAATTCCGGTAATGGCGCAGTAATTTGAGGCGCGTCGTTCACGGCAAGTACCGTAAAGGTCGCCGAGGTACTGTCGCTTAATCCGCTGGTATCGGTAGCGCTGAACCATACCGTTTCGCTGCCGTTCCATTCCTCATAAGGAACGCTGATGGTAACAATTCGGTTGTTATCAATCTGTATCTGCAAATCCTTATTCCCCTTAACGACCCAGACAATGGCGCTGTCGGCATCGTCAATATCGGTTACATAGTCGTCAAGTGAAATAGTTGCGAAGACGCTGTCTTCCTGAATGGTTTGATCGGGAATACTCAAAACGATCGGAGCGTCATTCACCGGCGTTACCGTAAAAACTGAGCTGTCGCTGTCGCTTAAACCGCCCGGATCGGTGGCTGTAAAAACCAGCGTTTCACTGCCAAACCAATTGGAATCGATCGCCGAAACACTAGCCTGATGGGTCAGGCTGTCTATCTGTACTTCAAGATGAATATTTCCGCTGACCGTCCATTGTATTTCTTCATTAGTATTGTCGATGTCATCCACATACAAATCCAGTTCAACAGCGGCAAAGGCCGTACCTTCCGCTGTTACCTGATCCGGGATATCGCTTACCACCGGCGCGTCGTTAGTCGGCTGTACGGTGAACAAAACGCTGTCTGAAGAAGAAGCGCTATCAGGATCGCTGGCTGTAAAAGTAATCCATTCGCTGCCATTCCAATTGCTGTCCGGTATGCTTATGGTCGCAACACGGTTCTCATCAATTTGCACGGCAAGCGCGCTGTTGCCGCTGTACGTCCAATTCAACGTGCTGTCCGCGTTATCCACATCGGACACATAATCGTCCAGAGTAATGGATATAAAGCTGCCGCCCTCTTCTATGGTCTGATCGGGAATATCCGCAACAACCGGTGTATCATTCACCGCGGTTACGGAAACCGTAACCAGGGCTTCATCGCTGCCGCCGCTTCCGTCGTCCACAACATAGGTAAAGCTATCGGTTCCAAACCAATCGTTGTCCGGCAGATACCGCACATACTGGCCTTGTTCTATGGTCGCCGTACCGTGCTGCGGCACGCCAATCGAAGCGACGGTTAAAGCAGAATTATCGATATCGCTGTCATTATTCAAAACATAAACGGCAACTTCAGCGTCTTCGTTTGTTGCGGCAGAATCATCCGCGGCCACGGGTGGATCGTTAACGTTTAAAACGGTAAAGAGGGCCGGATCGCTATCCGAAAGCCCGGCCGGATCGGTGGCCGTAAACGTGATGGTTTCCGCTCCGTACCAGTTGGAATCGGGTACGGCAATGGTGGCAATCCGATCCGCGGAAATGGTAACGATTAATTGCGCATTACCGCTGTAAGTCCAGGTTAAACTGCTGTCGGGGTTGTCAACATCCGCCACATAATCATCCAGAAAAACAGCCAGAAAGCTCTGCCCTTCATCAATGGTTTGATCGGGGATATCGCTCACTACCGGGGCATCGTTAACGGCCGTAACGGTAAAAACGGCGTTATCGCTGTCGGAAAGGCCGCCCGGGTCGGTGGCCGTAAAGGTGACGGTTTCACTGCCGTTCCAGTCCGCATCGGGCGTTTGTATGGTTGCCACCCGGTTGTCGTCTATAGTTACCAGCAGTTCGTTATTCCCGGAATACGTCCAGACTATAACGCTGTCGGCATTGTCCACATCGCTCACGTAATCATCCAGAATAATCTGCGTGAACGATGTTCCTTCCTCAATCGTCTGGTCCGGGATATCGCTGACAACCGGCGCATCATTTATATTTAAGACCGTAAAGACAGCGCTGTCAGCGTCGGATAGACCGCCTGGATCTGTAGCCGTAAAGGTGATAGTCTCGCTGCCGTACCAGTCGGAATCCGGTACGCTTATTGTAGCCACGCGGTTTACGATAGAAACGCTGAGTTCATTGTTGCCATTGTATGTCCAGGTCATTTCCGCGTCGCTGTCGTCCTCGTCGCTTACATAATCATCAAGATGTATTGTTACAAAATCCCCACCTTCGTCAATGGTCTGATCCGGAATATCGCTCACCTGCGGGGCGTCATTCACGGCCGTAACCGTTAGTGTGTACGATTGGGTATCGGCTGCGGCGTTCAAATCATATACCCGGACGGATACCGGATAACTGCCCGCATCGCTATCGGTGGTGGGCATACCGGATATTTCACCGGTAGAATCGTTAATGGAAAGAAAATACGGCCCCTGCAACAGTTCGTAGGTAAGCTGCTCGGCCGCGTCGGGGTCTTCCGCCACAACAGCATATGAATAGGTTTCGTCTTCCAGAGCGGTTGTATCCGGCTGTGAAGTGATGACCGGCGGCGTGTTTACATATTCATACGGGCCCATATCGACCGTTGCCGTATCGTCGCGATCCCCGTCAAAAGGACGGGTTACGCCGTCAAAATCTTCCGTCGGCGCGCCGCTGCCGGTTCCGCTGTCCACAATCGGGGATGTGGCTTCCACATGAAAATCTTCTCCGGAGGGATCATTGAATTGAGGGTCGGCGTCCAGATTGCCTTCCCCGGACATCCCGCCCTGAACATCCGAATACGTGATATTAATCGTTCCAAACACCTGATCGCTGCTGTTGGCCGAATTATTCCAAATAACGCTATTCGTGAAGTAAGTGCCAAAATTGGTCTGTCCATACACATGAACACCGCCGCCCGTTCCCTGCGCAGAGCTGTTTCCATAAATTAACGTATTCATCACTGATGCGGAAGCATAACCGAGCAAACCGATGCCGCCACCGCCGTTCGCGTCGGCGCTGTTTTGATAGATCAGACAATTTTGCACCAGAGGTCCTGCCGGCTCGAACGGATTAGGCCCCTGAATACCGATACCGCCGGCAAACTGCCCGGCCGTATTGAAACGGATGCGGTTACTTTCAATTGCAGGAGACCCCATGGTAAAAATAGCGCCTCCAGCTTCGTAAGCATTGTTGTACTGAAATGTAGAATGTTTGATTTCCGTGGATGAAGTAATACCCTCGCTGCAGAAAACTCCGCCGCCGTTATTAAATTCCTGAGGAGCCGAGTGATCCGTACTGTCGGCATCTCCATATTCAATACGGCAGTAAATCAGCTTATTGGCTGTTGTACTATCGCCAATAAGCTTAATACCTCCCCACTCGCCGGCGCTTCCCGCGGTCTTATCCGTGGTAAATACGATTGAATCGCTGGCCGTTCCCTGGGCAATCAGCGTACCTTTAACAAAAAAATAGACGTCATCATAAAAACGGACCTGTACGCCCGGTTCTATGGTCAATGTAACACCCGGATCAATCACCAAACTGTCCGTGTCCAGATCGATTACATATACTCCGTCCCCTGTGCCGTTGTTTTTTACCCAGGTCGTATCACTTGATATTCGTCCCGCAATCCAGACATCGGCTGTAGAAAGGCTGGTTAATACGAGTAAAATATTGAGAATAGCGATAATTTTGTGCATTATACATCCTCCGGATTTTATTTTGTTCCGAACATTTGACATTACAATAAATATTCGACCGGAAAATGTATAGATTAAAAACAGAGTCGGGTTGGCAAGAAAGGTGGTCAAAAAAAAAAGGCTTTCCCAAAGAGAAAGCCTTTAAATATTTCTAAACGCGTATTTCGATCGTTTTATTTGGTCAGAATCATTTTTCTTGTTTGAGTGAAATTACTCGCAGACATACGATAGAGATAAATTCCTGCCGGTAATTGTGAAGCATTAAATTTGAGCGTATGCCGACCGGCCGTTACCGGCGCGTTGAGCGGGGTGGCCACTTTTTGACCGAGAATATTATAAACCTCAATCCGAACAACGCTGTTTTTAGGAACATCATAAACAATGGTGGTTGAGGGGTTGAAAGGATTAGGATAGTTTTGCCCTAATTCGAAGTGTTTAACCACACCCGTTTCGTTTTTAATAGCACTGGCTGTTTGTTCCGTAAAACTGTAAAAGGAATTGGTCAGTAAATTGGTGTAATACTCAACATTACCGCTGCCGGGCCAGATAATTTCTACCGAGTCCACCAGAGTGGCATCTCCCAGACCAAAATGTAAACGGAAGCTGTCATGACCGCCATAACCGGTTTGACTGGATACCTGGCGCATCTGCCAAACGGCAGAACCGTTGATGGTTGCTTTTACTTTTACTACGGCGCCGATGGCAGCCTTATTGGCGTCCGTTCCCGTCAATTTGATATTGATCCAGTTGTTACCGCTTTCCAGATTCTTAAACAGATAATTGGGGCCGTCACGGGCAATTACCATATCCAGGTCGCCGTCGTTATCATAATCAGCCCAGGCGCATCCTCTGGCATAAAAGACGCTGTCAACAATGTTGCTGTTCTGCAGACTGGAAAATGTTCCATCCCCGTTGTTTATATACAGCCTGCATTTCAAAGTATCACCGTCATTGGCCACATAAAGATCCAGATCGCCGTCGTTGTCGTAATCGCCCCAGGCACTGCCATAAGAATAATCGGCATCATTTACGATTGTACCGCTGGTCACCTGAACCAGAGTTCCGTTATCATTTCTAAAAAACAGATTCTTATCCGGGTTATTTGATCCTTGTGAATAAGCGGTTATATACAAATCAAAATCACCGTCATTATCATAATCACCCCAACTGGCCGCTTTGGCGCCGGGGCCGGAAGCAAGTGTGGTGCTGGTAAAATCCGTACCCGTATTTGTCCATAGCACTGTATTCTCGGAAGTACTGCCGGCCACCATTACAACATCCATATCACCGTCGTTATCATAATCGCACCAGGCCACCCCGCCGAGATCGGAGGTGCCGCCGGTGAGGTTGCTGCTCACCGATGTAAAAGTGCCGTTTTGATTGTTATGATATTGTTTGTGATTGGTTGGACTGCCAAAGTTGCTCACATTACTCGTCACCATATCAATATAACCGTCATTATCGTAATCAGCCCAGCCGCCTGTTGCCGTGGGTAAGGCCGTACTGGTTAGGTCTCCAGCGCTGGCATCGGTAAAAGTGCCGTCTCCGTTGTTTGAATACAGTTTATCCGGTAATCCGCTAAGCCCCTGATTAGCCCGGGCCACATATAGGTCCAAATCGCCGTCGTTATCAAAATCGCCCCATGCGCTGCCGCCGCTAATAGAAGTGTCCTTTACTACAGGGCTATTGGTAATTTTAGTAAAGGTACCATCACCATTATTACGATAGAGGTAGTTTTCGAAAGCAAGGCCGTCTGATCCGTTGGAAAAAAACAAATCCTGATCGCCGTCATTGTCGTAATCCGCCCAGGCCGCGCCAACGCTTACATTATTGTCTCCATCGATTATTTTATTCGGTCCGTTAAAAGGATCCTGAGCATACAGAGTACTCAAAAAAAACAGCAGAATAATGAAAATTATATTTTTCATATTTGTATTCTCCTAAACTTCGGGTTAAAAGTGGGTTTATATATTATTTGTATTCGGAATAATTTGTATCGATTTAAGAAAAATTCCTGTTTTTTCCTATGCGGTCTGTCACAGATTATTCAATTTTTTATATTCTTTTAAACTGAATGATACAGAGCTGATTTTTTTCTGTTTTGCAACTTAGTAAAATTCGTTGTAAAATATCGTTTAAAATACAACGTGAGAGATAAATGTCCAAAATTCATGTTTTGCAGCATATTCAGTATGAACAACCGGCCACTATAGAGACATATTTAAGACAAAAAGGCCATAGTTTCTCCTTTACACGGTTTTATAATAACGAATCCATACCCACCCTATCCGAGTTTGACTGGTTGATTATCATGGGCGGGTATATGAGCGTACATGATGAAGCCGATTTTCCGTGGCTGAGTGAGGAAAAGCGATTCATCAAAGAATCCATTGAAGCGGGTAAAACGGTTTTGGGCATCTGTCTGGGCGCGCAGCTCATCGCCGCCTCTCTCGGCGCCCGGGTTTACAAAAACACGCATCCCGAAATCGGCTGGTTTCCGATTTTTAAGCAAAGTAGCGCTGAACGATCGGCTGTAGGCCGGGTTTTACCGGCTAAGATCGACATGTTCCACTGGCATGGAGACACTTTTGACCTGCCCGAAGGTGCTGTTTTACTGGCTTCCAGCGATGTATGTCACAATCAGGCTTTTTCGATTGATGACCGGGTTGTCGGATTGCAATTCCACCCGGAAGTTAACGAAGAAACGGCACGTTTGTATATCAGTCATAGCCCGGATAAGCTCAATCAACCACCCTATATACAATCTGCCGGACAAATACTGGGAAGTACTATCCGTTTCTCCACGATTAACCGGGTTATGATCAATATCCTCGACACAATGGCTAAATAGAACACTAAATCGATCGGGAAGGAACAACCGCCTAAAAATTGCGTAATTGTGCAAACCGAATAGATTTTTAAGACGATAGAACAAACCTTTTCAGGAGCTATATCATGTACAAAGCATTTCTTTCAGCACTTATATTTCTGATAAGCGGATTTTCATTTGCCGCAGAAAAGTCTTCGCTCCCGGCATTACCCCCCGCCGTTTCCATATTCCAGCTGGATAACGGCATGCAGGTTTTACTTATCGAAAATCCTGCTCTGCCTATGGTAGGGGTGAACGTGGTAGTAAAGGTGGGTTCGGCCTATGAAAGTTTTGCCAGCAGCGGGATGAGTCACATGCTGGAGCATCTGTTATTTAACGGCACAACCAGCCGCACGCAAAAAGAGCTGTATGACGATGTGGATCGAATCGGAGGATATAATAACGCCAACACCGATCGCTATTATACCAACTATATGATGGTAACCCCTGCCGATCAGATCAAAACCGGTATGGAAATCCAGGCCGATATGCTGTTCCATTCCACCCTGCCTGAAGAAAAATTTGATAAAGAAAAAGGCATCGTGCTGGAAGAAATTGCCAAGAGTTTGGCTGATCCGCGTGAGCAGCAGGAACGAAACACCATTTCTATCTTATACCAGGGCCATGCGCTCTCTCTGCCCACACTGGGTACTTATGCCACTATAGAAGGGATGAAACGCGATGATGTGTACAGCTTCTATAAAAACAATTATGTTCCCAATAATATGATTTTAAGCGTCATTGGTAATTTTGATTCCGCTAAGATGCGGGGCTGGATCGAAGAAATATACGGAAAAGTCGCACCCGGTGTTGTTAAACGCGAACAGTCGGAGGAACTGAAGACCGGTTTTGATACAAACGGTTTAAAAACGCCACAAAGCGGCTATGCTTATTACCGTTTTTATGACGGTAAAAATATCCGTTTACAATTATTATTTCCGCTTCCCTCTTCCTTTAACGAAGCACACTACGATTTAATGGATGTTATTCTTAAAAAGGCAAATGAGGATTGGGAAAGCGCGCTCAAAAAACAATTTTCGGAACAGATTCAAAGTTTACAAGCATCTACAAGAGTATCGCCTTTACGCAGCTATATTGAATTGTCCTGTCTGGTAGATCCCAATGCCGATATTAACGCTATTACCGATTTTCTGGATAAAAAACTCAGATCATTCAAATTTTCTCTTTCGCAGGAAGCCTTAATAGCGGAAATCAATAAAAAACGAACCGCATTCCTGAGAAACATTGAAAAACCACACATGTTCGGCATTTATAATGCGCACAAATTTGCCGTTAACGGCATCGAAGCCGTGTTGCGTTCGTACGATAAAAGCGGGTATCTCAAAGCGGCCAAAGAATTATCCGATTTTTCAGAGACCCGGGCACCGGTTGTCATCGTCCAAAAACCGGAAAAACGCACCGGTGGAAAGAAGCAGCAGGAAGTCGTAACCAAATACTTCCCTGCAAAAAACGGTACGGCAGATATCATTGCCGTGCAGAACCCGGCCAGCAATCTTCTGGCCATTCATTTTTTGGTAAAACATAAAGCCTATTACGAATCCCAATTCGGTAAAGATGCGGCCAAAGTGTTACATGAATGCATCAAAATACGCCTGATGTCGGATGAAAATCAGAAAATCAGCAATCGATTCGGGCTGACCTATGTAGTGAATGACAATCCCTTCATCCCCATGGATGATATTTATCTGCACCCCGATTTCGGTTATATCCGGGTGGAGGGTTTGGCCGATGAAATGCCCGAGGCCATCGCCTTTTTAACCGAACAACTCAATGGTTTTGTACCCAGCGAAGAAGAATTTACCCGGGCACAAAACAAGCTCCGGCGTTTTGCCCCCATGATGATGGGTGGGAAGAAAGTGAAAAAGCAGTTTCAAAAAACATACAAAGCCATTGTTTATGAAGATTCTCCTTATCAGTCGGCCGGGGAATTAACGTATGATAATCTGGTTGCTTTTGCCAGGGCCTACTTTCAACCGTCCAATATGATTATTTCTGTGGTTTCCCCCACGGATGTTGAAAAAACCGCCGCATTTTTCAGCAACTTCGCAGGCGGAACGGAAATTAATGAACCTGTTTACCGGCTCACCCTTAAAAAACCGCAAGAGCCTGTTACCAAAGATGAGAACGGCGGCGGAGAACAGGCTTATCTGTTCTGGGGATTTGTGCGCGATATCGACCCGCAGGACAAACCCGCTCTTACGGCTCTATCAAGGGTACTGGCCGATCGTATTGTTTTCGACATCCGTGAAAAGCAGGGTATGGCTTACCGCATGAGCGCCGGCATCGAAATCAAAGATAAGCGGGCCCTTTTTTATGTAAATATGGGAACTCGTCCGCAGAATGCGGATAAACTGATCCCTCAATACCCTAAATTCTTCAAAGAATCTTACATCGCCGATTTGAGCGCCGAAGAATTGGAAAAAACGATTAATATGTATCTTGGCCGAATGATGTTCCGCCGATTATCCAGCATTAACCGCGCTTACTATCTGGGACATTCTCTGTATTTTCATAACGATATATTTTATGATAAAAAATTTCTCGACGCCCTTAAAGAGGTGGATGTAGATGCCGTTAAGGCAGCCGCCAGAAAATATCTCAAAGCGGACAATCCGGTTTTAGTCGTTTTCAGATAGAGGATACAAAGATTATTTCAGTTTAATCATACAAGAGGTTATCATGATAAAGCATATCGTTCTTTCCCTTTTCATTTTTTCTTCAATATGGGCCCAACCGGCGGCCATCCATCACGAATTGCTTGTTACCGTTCATCCGGACAAGCATTCTTTTTCCGCCGAAGATGAAATTACTCTACCCGGCGAGATGGTAAAACAGCAGATTTTTTTCTTGCTGCACAGCAACTTACAAGTAGAAGCCTTAACGCCCGGGATAACAGTGGAACTGCGTGAGGATGAAATTCGTGCCGGCGATTTTGGAATGGATAAAGAAGATTTTTCTCTCTCTTCGGACATATCGCAAAAAAAATATGCCCTCCTATTGCCCGAAAACGCCAGCGGCCAGCAAATCATCAAGCTGCGCTTTAGCGGGGAAATCCACCATCCCGTTAAACAATTGTCCGAGGAATACGCCCGTGGTTTCAGCACTTCCCCAGGCATCATATCCGAACAGGGTGTGTATTTAGCCGGTTCCAGTTACTGGATACCCTGGTTTAACGACCAACTGATTACGTTCAACCTCACCTGTTCTTTGCCGGCAGAATGGGATGTGGTTAGTCAGGGCAAACGAACAATACATAAACTAAAGAGCAATCGGCGCGTTACCCGCTGGGAATCACCGGAACGCATGGAAGAAGTTTTTCTTATCGCCGCACCATTTCACGAGTACAGCTATTCCATCGGCGCAGTGGAAGCCATGGCTTTTTTACGCACCCCGGATGAAAACCTGGCCAACAAATATCTGGAAACAACCGCCCAATATCTGGAAATGTACCGTCAACTGATCGGCCCATATCCGTTTGCCAAATTCGCTTTAGTGGAAAATTTCTGGGAAACCGGCTACGGTATGCCCTCATTTACTTTATTGGGTCCGCAAATCATTCGTTTTCCTTTTATTCTGCATTCGTCCTACCCGCACGAATTGCTGCACAACTGGTGGGGCAACAGCGTGTACGTGGATTTTAAAACCGGCAACTGGTGCGAAGGATTAACCGCCTATATGGCCGATCATTTGATCGCCGAGCAGCGCGGGAAAGGCGCCGACTACCGGCGTTCTTCTTTGCAGCGTTATACCGATTATGTAAACGCGGAAAACGATTTCCCGCTCAATCAATTCCATTCGCGCTACAACGCGGCAACCGAAGCTGTGGGATATGGCAAATGCCTTATGGTGTGGGATATGCTGCGCGAAAAGGTAGGCGATGATCTGTTCGTCAAAGGATTTCAAACCTTTTATCGCCACTACAAATTTAAAAAAGCCGGATTTGATGATATCCGCAGCTCTTTTGAAACAGTGAGCGGATTGGACCTGAAACCGTTTTTTGATCAATGGGTAAACCGCACCGGCGCGCCGGAACTGCGCCTTTCGGAAGTCCGCATCAACAAAACCGACGACGAATATCAGCTCATGTTTACTCTTTCGCAAGTCCAGTCCGGAGAACCCTACCTGCTCGAAATCCCTATCGCGGTATATTTTTCGGATAAAATCCAACTGGAAAAAATTACGCTGAATTCCAAAAAGCAGACCTACCGTCTGGTTTACAAAAGCAATCCCCTGCGCATACAGGTCGATCCCCGATTCGATGTATTCCGGCGCCTGTACTACAGCGAAATTCCCCCTGCCCTGTCCAAAATTTTTGGCGCCGATAAACTGCTCATCGTGCTCCCTGCCTCCGGCCGGGACGAAAACGGCAGCCTGTATCGCAAGCTGGCTGAAATATGGGCCAAAGACAGCAGCAAAAAAATTGAAATCGTAAACGATACGGATATTTCCGAATTACCGACGGATAAGCCGGTTTGGATATTCGGCCGGACCAACGCCTTTAAGTATATCATTGAAGAAGGAATGAAGGACTATGATGCGGAAATAAAGGATACAACCATTCGTTTCGGTAAAAGCAGTTTGGATGCCTCGGACAAAAGCGTGATCGTTACGGTTCGCAACCCCAAAAACCCGCGTACCGTGGCTGTTTGGCTGACCTTGCACAGTGTGAATGCTTTGCCGGGTCTAGCCCGAAAATTACCGCATTACGGAAAGTACAGCTATCTGGCCTTTGAAGGCGACGAGCCAACCAATATTGCCAAAGGGCAATGGCCCGCGGTTAATTCCCCGCTGATCGCATCTATCCCGCAGGTGAACGGTAAAAGCAGCGCTCAGATCAATGCCGCTCTGCCGGTGCGTCCGCCGCTGGCCAAACTGGCGCCGGTATTTTCCGCAGAACGCATGATGCAGGATGTGCGTTTTCTGGCATCCGAAGCATTGCAGGGACGCGGACTGGGTTCACAGGGGCTGGATAAGGCCGCCGAATATATTGTGGAGCAGTTTAAAAAGGCGGGATTGAAACCCGGCGGCGAAAACGGCGGCTATTTTCAGGGATGGCAGGAAGTGGTTGATGATGAAGGAAACAAAGCGACCGTGCGCAATATCATCGGCGTTCTGCCCGGGGTCAATCCGGCCTTTGCCGGGCAGTCCGTGCTGGTAACCGCACACTACGACCACCTGGGACTCGGCTGGCCGGACGCCAAGGCGGGTAACAAGGGTAAAATCCACTACGGCGCAGATGACAATGCCAGCGGTGTGGCCGTTATGCTGGAACTGGCGCGCACGCTGGGCAAATCACTTAAACCGAATCGCACGATCATATTTGTCGCCTTTACCGCCGAAGAGAGCGGGCTAAAAGGTTCACAGCACTATATTAAAGCGATGAAAACGTATCCTCCGGAAAAAATCATCGGCGTGCTCAATCTGGATACAGTGGGCCGGTTGGGTAAAAACAAGCTGCTTATTCTGGGTGCCAACAGCGCCAGAGAATGGAAACATATCTTTATGGGAGTCGGATACGTAACCGGCGTTGAGGCCGAGCTGGTCACCCAGGAACTGGATGCCAGCGATCAGGTTTCTTTTATCCGCGCCGGCATACCGGGTGTGCAGTTTTTCTCCGGCGCCCATCGCGACTATCACAGCCCCGGCGATACCGCCGATAAAATCGATGCCGCGGGGCTGGTAAAGGTTGCCGCCTTTGTACGGGAAGCTCTGGTATATCTTACGGATCGGGAAGAACCACTTACTTTTACAGGCAAAGCCGGTGCGCCAATTTCTGTAAAAAGCAAACCGGCCCACAGCGGCGGGCGGCGGGCTTCCACAGGCAGCATGCCCGATTTCGCTTATTCCGGTAAGGGTGTACTTTTGCAAAGCGTGGCTTCCAATTCACCGGCGGAAAAAGCCGGACTTAAAGCGGGAGACATCATCGTAAAATTCGGGAAGTATGAGATCGCTAACCTGCGCGAGTACTCCAATGCTTTAAAAAACTTTCAGCCGAACGATACCGTTGAAGTGGAATATCTGCGCGACGGTAAAACATACAAAACGAACATCACTTTGGGAGAACGATAAAACCTGTTCCATCGGGGGAAAGCGGTTGTTGACGCCAATATTTTACAGAGAACACAAGGAGGTGGTTTATGCCAGCCCCGATTCGTTTATATTGTGTTTTCATTTTGATGGGGTTGTTCCAACCGGTTTTTGCCTATCCAACAGACAAATCCGATGAGACCCGCTATCAAAAAATACTCAACGATATTGTAGAGCTGCAAACGGGGCGGGAATGTTTTGCCATGGAAAACGTCCCGTTTGAACGGGATAGCGGGAAATTTTATCTGAAAAAGGGACGGATTTATCCCCTGTCCCCTATCGACGACCGGTTAAGGGCGGCGCTCTTTTTAGGGGACGGGTCTTTCCGTATGCGTCCCTCTTTACCCATCGAAGAGGCTGAGTTGAAAAGGCTTACCGGACAAAGCGAATTCCGGTATAATTTCCGTGTTCTATTCCTCTTGTTTAATGACACCACATTTACTCAAATCACGGCACATGCCCAACTGCTTAAGGCCAAACCGCTCCGAGATAAAACAAAGGATATACTTGCCGACGTACGGGATTATCTGATCCACTACGACACCATGCTGGACCGGGATATCGCCAAAGTTTTGCTGGACGCAGAGGAGAACAGCCTCTTTTATGCCCATTTCTACAACGATGACCGTTTTGAGCCCTATTTCTTTTTAATTTCACCGTACAATGAGGAAAACGTTAGTTTTCGACGCTGGTCCGAATCGAGCAGCCATCTTTACAGAAAGCAGGCCGAAATCTGCCGATTTCCGGTACGCAAACCGAACAGAGAAAACGGCCCTTATATGAAGGTTCTGAATTATGACATTACGACGGAAATGCCTTTCCATTCCGTTTTGTCCGATCAATTGGACTACAAGGGCCAAACAAATCTCACTACCGTGATGCTCAGGCCCAATCAGTGCTGGTTGTATTTTTATCTGAATCAAGAGATTCTTGTGGACAGCGTATTAAACGCCGCCGGTCAAAAACTGAATTTTGTGAAAGACGATAAATTCGATTATATGTTTGTGGATGCCGGCAGGACATTGGACAAAGGAGACACCCTGCGCCTGCGCTTCTTTTATCATAGCGAAGATTTTTTAAACCGAACGGTTTTCGGTTGGATTAGTATGCGCGATGAATCTACCTGGTATCCGCGATACGGCAGCCGGGAAAAGGCCTTTTTTAACTTTACTTATACCTATCCGTCCAAATTCGAACTGGTTTCCGTAGGTGAACGGGTATCCAGAGAGCAGACCGACGATATGATCACCGCTTCCTGGAGCACTCCCATCCCCATCGCCAATGCCTCTTTTAACATCGGCTCATTTAAATCGATAGAGATACAGGAAGCCAATCTGCCAAAAGCGGTTGTTCTGAAAACGGAAAAATACGGTCTTACCAGCCGTCGCAACACCGAAGAGGAAGTCCTCGACGACGTAATCAACAGTCTGCGTTTTTTTACCCATCTTTTGGGTTGGCCGCCCATCCATACGCTGTATATCAGCGAAGCGCCATCCAGACACGGTTTGGCTTATCCCGGACTGATCCGTCTATCTATGCTTACCTTTCTTTTTTACAATCCCGGCGGCTTCGAGGAACTGTTTCGGTCGCACGAAACGGCGCACCAGTGGTGGGGCATCGGTGTGGATTACCGCACCTATCGGGATAAATGGCTTGCCGAAGGATTTGCTCAGTTTTTCGGCTTGTGGTATGTGCAAAAAGCGTTGAGGGATAATACTATTTATCTGAATACCCTCCGGCAGTGGAAAGAAACCCTCTTCCAAAGGGAATCGTTACCGCCCCTTTATTTGGGCACACGGATCGCCGAAGGCGTGAGACCTGCGGATTACCAATGGGTGATCTACAACAAGGGAGCCTGGATTCTGCACATGCTGCGCAATATGCTCATCGATTTGCAGACTATGGATGAAGAGATTTTTGTAGCGATTATGCGCGATTTCTACAATAGCTATTTGGGTAAAAAAGCGGGTACGGAAGATTTTAAAGCCATCGTGGAACGCCATCTAAAACAGGATATGGACTGGTTTTTCGATCAATGGGTTTACGGCAATGAGATGCCGGTATTCGAATATGCCGTTCATCCCGTTAAATGGGGTGATACGGGTTACAAGGTCTATTTTGGCGTGCATACCAAAAACGTATCCGACGGCTTTATTATGCCGGTTATCATAGAGATTGAACTCAGCAACGGTTACAAAGCGCGCACCTCCCGCTGGATCAAAGCGCCGCTGACCAAATTTGAGATTTCCCTGCCCATGGAACCGGAGGAAATTCGCTTTAACGCCTTCGAATCGGTTTTGGCCAGAACAGAGGAGATAGATTGGGATTCCTTCAAAGAAGACTTTTTATCAGAACAGGCTGATCAAAATACGGAGCAGCCTTAATCAATCAATTGGGCCGGGGAAATATCCATAGCCCGGGCCAGCCGTTTAATCGTTTCGCTTTTGGGGCGGTTTTTACCGGCTTCGATGCGGGCCAACGCCGACTGTTTCATCCCCGCCATTTCGGCAAGTTTTGTTTGCGTTAACCCAAGATATTTGCGCCAGGCTTTAATTAATGTATCTCCCGAGGCGTTGTATTTTACCACTTCGTGAGGAAAATAAATATCTTCAGCAGAGGAATTTTGTTCATTAATTAATCTTTCATATTCTTCCCAGGGGATAACCGCGAAAAGAGGTTTACCACCCTGTTTAATTATTTGCGGTTTAGTATGTACGTTCATCTCTCTTTTTCACCTCCTCTATGAATACTATTTTAATATTCCTGTCATAATTAAACAGAACACGATATCTTCCTATCCGGATCCGATAATCGTCTTGATGATTTTTTAATTTTTTAACATTTTGTGGAAAAGAATCTGGAAAATCTTTCAGGATTTCTATTCCACTTATAATAGCCAACCTGCTTTTCAATTCAATTTTAAGGAGCTGTTTTCTTGCTCTATTATGTCATTGAATTTCATTCACAGTAGTATTATAACATATTATAACATAAAAGTAAAGTTTTATAACATCATTAATGTATAGAAAATATTCTAAATCGATCTGCCGCGATAGATAACCGCGACTCCGTTTAATAGCCGCCAATGATTTATGTTCGTAAAACCGGCCTGTTCCATTTTACGGCGAAAATCCGGAACAGAAGGAAACTCGCCCACGGAAAGCGGCAGATAGGAATAGGCTTCCCGGTCGCCGCTGATTAATGCGCCGATATGCGGCAGGATGTGTTTAAAATAAAACAGATAAACCGCCCGAAAAGGTTTGAACTGGGGCAGCGAAAATTCCAGCACAACCAGCGCAGCGCCAGATTTAAGCACGCGTGCAAACTCGCGGAGGGCCTGATCCATATCGCCCATATTGCGGATGCCGAAGGCAATGGTAGCGCCGTCGAAGGTGTTATCGGCAAAAGGAAGCCGTTCGCCGTCGCCGTTGGCAAAACAGAGACGTTTACCCTCTTTTTTTATTTGTTTTTTACGGTTGCCGAATACCAGCATTTGCGCGGCAATATCAACGCCCACAACCCGGCATTTTTTCTGTCGAATAGTTTCAAGAGCAAAATCGCCCGTGCCGCAGGCCAGATCGAGCACCAGCCCATCTGCGGCTACGTTTAATTTACGGATGGCTTTCTTACGCCATAAAATATCAATACCAAAGCTCAACAGATGATTGAGCAAATCATATCGCCGGGCAATGGCGTTAAACATACGTTTTACATAAAATTTGCGTTCTTCGCCCTGGGTAAGTTTTAGTTTTTTTGTCATAGTTGATAGTTATCAGTTATTAGTTATAAGTTTTCAGTTATTAGCTATCAGCTTTCGGCTATCGGCTTTCAGCTATCAGCTTTTAATTCGTAATTAATTCCCAGTTCCCAATTTCTATTTTCTAACTACGCGTCACTACTCCTTTGTACTAAGTACTATGTACTATGTACTATGTACTTCCCGCAAGATAAATCTTGCGCTACTTTGTGCCTCTGTGCCTTTGCCCCTTTGTGCTTGTCCAACCACAGAGAACACGGGGAACACAGAGTTTTTTTTATTCTTCATTCTTAATTCTTAATTCTTAATTGCCTTCTCAAACCATTTCCACGGTGTTTTCATTCCCTGCGGAGCGTCGTCCGGCCAGGGCAGGAAGCGGTCGGGAATTTTGTATGCGGGTAAGGAACGACGTAAAAGGGCTTTTATTTTTTCCACCGTCTGTTCATTCCAGTCAATTCCTTTTACAAAGGCTGCCGGCCGCTGCCCGAAACGATCGTCGTCATAGGCCACCACAACGGCCTGACGAACGCCCTCTATTTTGAGCAGCTCCCGTTCAATTTCTTCGGGATGGATATTTTCGCCGCCGGAAATAAACATACGATCCAGCCGACCCTGAACCACAAGTCGGTTTTGGACGTCGAAAAAACCGGCATCGCCGGTACGGAACCAGCCATCATCGACCGCAGCCGGAACGATTTTGCCCTTTTCCCAATACCCGGAAAAAAGCGTTTGGCCTTTCACCAATATCTCAGCATTTTCCCCAATGCGCACTTCACGATACGGCAGCACAAAACCGGAAGTGAACAACTCTTCCAAACCGGCCGCCGGCGTGGTTGTGGTAATCTGCGAGGCCATCTGTGTGCTGCCGTAACTAACAAACAGCGGCCAGCCGGCCTCAAAAGCGCGTTTGATCAATTTATGCGAAATGGCGCTGCCGCCCAGCAGAATGGCGCGCATATTTTTCATTACGGAACGGATATCCTGTATTTCCAGCAGTTCGGCCAATTGCGCCGCAACCAGAGAGATATGCGTCGGCCGGCTTTCCAATATCTGTTCGGCCAACCGATTGTTCGCATCGGGCACAATTACCGCGGCGCCGGCCAATGCCGCGCGGAATAAAATAGAAATTCCCGCCACGTGATACAATGGTAAAGACAGCAGCCAGCGGTCGCCAGGATTCAGCCTGATATTTTCGTTGGAACCTAAGGCGTTGTAATAGTGGTTGCCATACGTCAGCACGGCCGGACTGGGTTCCCCTGAACTGCCGGAGGTAAAGACGATAGTCGCCGGTTGGCGTTCATCTATCTGCGCGGGGATTGTTCCTCTTTTTTCGTCCATCCGGACAAGATCGTTCATCGGGAAAAAAAGAGCATTACGCGTCGCATTTTCCGGCCAGTGGTCAGCAACCAAAAAAGAACAGCCGGTTTGGCGCAACTGAGCTTTCAGGCCGTCCAGAGGCAGCCGGGTATTGAGCGGAACGACCATGGATTTAAGGGCCATAGCCGCCCAAAAGGCGTAAACATATTTCGCCGCGGGTTTACCGTAAAGCGCCGCTCGTTCGTGCGGGCGTAAGCCCAGATCCGATAAAATCTTTGCCGCCCGGGCCACATTGCGTTCATATTCGGCATAGGATACCGTCTCGCCGCCAGATATAAGCGCGGGCCGCTCCCCAAATTGCCGGGCTGCCCGGTTAATGAGAAAGGGGATTTTCATACACGGTAATCCTATGGCTAAGCAGGGCCCTATTTACCTGCCGGGCTCTGTTCATATTTTCATCCACGTCCATCCGGCCGCTCGATACGGTAAGCGGACGTGCCAGCAGGTCTTGTCGCAAATAACGGTATGTGTCCAGTCCGGCGGCGGTATTTTCGGATAAGGCGGCGGCCAGAGCCAAATGCGTCGCCAAACCCACTCCGCCGCTAAAGGTGTCGCTGATAACCACGGAACAGCCTTCCCGACGGGCTTCTTTAGTCCGTTCCATCACTGTCCTTATACCGCCCAGCACAGCCGGTTTCAATATCGCTGTGCCAACGCCGGGTAACGAGAGATATTCCCTGTAGTCCGGCTGCCGCAGCGTTTCGTCTAAAGCTACCGGAAAGGGCGATTCTGCGCAAAACCGGGGCAGGTCCTGCGGATTTTTCAGCGGTTCTTCCACATATTCAATTTTTCCGGCCGGCAGGCCTTTCACAAAATGAAGGGCTTCATCCAAAGTCCAACGGCGGTTGGCGTCCAGCCGGAAGCGCATATCGGCAGGCGTTTCGGCAAGGATGCGCCGCAGATTTTCCAGTTCTTCATTTAAATTATGCCGGCCCGTTTTTATTTTTACTGAACGGTAACCCAAAGCGTACAAACGGGCAATTTCCCACACAGCGTCTTCCCCACTGTCGATAAGCAGCCCGTTGATGTAAACCGCACGGGCATAATTTGTGTTGAGAAGAGCGGCCGGGTTTGTATTCTGCGCGGTAGCCAGTAAATTTAAGAAGGCGCTTTCCAGTCCAAAGCGCGAGGCCGGGGAGGTTAGCAAAGACGATAATTTGGCAACACTATCCAAAGGTGAATTTGCATCAATATCAATATTGCCCAAATAATCTTTTTCGAAAGCCGAAACCAGTTCATTAAGGCATTCCTGCGCTGTTTGCCGATGCAAACCCGGCAGAGGACTTACTTCACCCCATCCTGAGCTGCCCTTTTCATCGCCTAATTCCAGCAGCAGACCTGAGCGGTGCGATAATTTTTTTCCGGCTACGATTACGGGATATTTTAGAGGTAAATTAAAGGCATATATTTTGAACGAAACCGGCTTCACAAAATCCATCCCAGTGAGAACAGAACGCTGTACAATAAAAGAATTTTACCCGTATCGGCCAGAACCCGATTGAGGGTGACGCCTTCGGATTCGCGAAAAACCGTCGTGACCGTGGGCAGTGAAAACAGGATAGTCAAAACAGCCGCCATAGCGTAGGGATGTTCGCGGGTGTACACATAGAGCATAACGGGAATCAGGGCCGCGGAAACCAGCATAAACAGATATTCCAGCCGGGAAAAGGTTTTGCCGAAGCGTACCGCCAGCGTGCGTTTGCCCGCTTTTCGATCCGTGGCAATATCGCGCAGATTATTAGCCACCAGAATGGAAGTGGCAATCATTCCCGGCGACAGACCGGCTAGCAGGACAATGCCGTTGATCTGCAAAGCCTGCACGTAGTACGTGCCGCCCACCGCAACCGGGCCGAAGAATACAAGCACCAGCACATCGCCCAAACCCTTGTAACCCAACGGAAAGGGGCCGCCGGTGTAAAGTATGCCGAATAAAATGGATAACAAGCCCACCAATAATATGGGCCAGCCGCCGCGCCACACCAGATACATTCCGCCGATAAAGGTAAGCGCAAAGATCAGTATAAAGGCTTTTTTCATCTGTTGCGGCGATATGAGCCCGGCCTGAGTAAGGCGCATAGGACCGGTACGTTCCTCCGTATCGGCGCCGTGGATGTAATCAAAATAGTCATTGGCAAAATTGGTGCCGATCTGAATGAGCAGCGAGAGCACCAGGGCTACCGTTGCCGAAGGCCAATGGAACACGCCGTCGGCATAGGCCATGGCCGTACCGATAAGAACCGGCGCCACCGCCGCCCATAGGGTTTTCGGCCGCGCCGCCAGGAGCCAATGTTTTAATTTATCAAGTTGTGTAGTCATTACAGTTCTCAAAAATCCAAATAACAAACAACAAATCTCAATATTAACTGAATTTACAACAGGGCTTATAAATTTCCAATATAATTATCATTTGTATTTTGGAATTTGTTATTTACACTTTTATGGTCTCTTCGGAAATTTCGAAAAATCGGGTTTGCGTTTTTGCACAAAGGCGTCGCGGCCTTCCTGGGCTTCTTCGCTCATATAATAAAGCAGCGTGGCGTTGCCGGCCAGTTCCTGCAAACCGGTCTGCCCGTCCACGTCAGCATTGAAGGCCGATTTGAGCAGGCGAATGGCCAGCGGCGAGTTGGCCAGGATTTCCCGCGCCCACTGCACGGTTTCTTCTTCCAGCTTTTCCAGCGGTACAACAGCATTGACCAATCCCATATCCAGCGCCTCTTGCGCGTTGTACTGCCGGCACAGATACCAGATTTCCCGCGCTTTTTTCTGCCCGACGATACGCGCCAGATAGCTGGCACCGTACCCGCCGTCGAATGAGCCGACCTTGGGCCCGGTCTGCCCGAAAATGGCGTTATCCGCGGCAATGGTTAAATCGCAGACCACATGCAGCACATGGCCGCCGCCGATGGCATAACCGGCAACCATGGCAATAACCGGTTTGGGGCAGGTGCGAATTTGCCGCTGAAAATCGAGCACATTAAGGCGGTGCACGCCCTGCTCATCCACATAGCCGCTGTCGCCGCGAATCTTTTGATCGCCTCCGGAGCAGAAGGCTTTGTCCCCTTCTCCGGTCAGAATAATCACACCGATGGTTTGGTCTTCCCGGGCGTCTTCCAGGGCGTGGCTCATCTCTTTTACGGTGAGCGGACGAAAAGCATTGCGCACTTCCGGCCGGTTAATGGTTATTTTGGCGATACCCTCGGCTTTATGATATTTGATGTCGGTGTATTTACCGGCTTGCTGCCAGTTTACGGAAATCATACAGGCCTCCCGTTTGTTTGAATAAATGCAGTATTGGATTTAATAGTTGTCAGTTATTAGTTATTAGTTATTAGTTATTAGTTATCAGTTTTTAGTTATTAAGTTATTGGGCTTTTAGCTGTTGGCTATTGGCTTTTAGTTGCCTGCCCTGAGTGTAGTCGAAAGTTCAGCCTCCGTTCCCTGAGCTCGTCGAAGGGAACCAGGAGGCTTCGACAGGCTCAGCCTCCGTACCCTGAGCCTGTCGAAGGGTAAGCCCTGCCTGTCCCGACTTGTCGGGGTCGAAGGGTCGGCTTTCTGAGCGCAAGATAAATCTTGCGATACATTTGTAATTCGTAATTAACTAATTCGTAATTAGACTTATTATAAACTCCCTTAAAATTTCCGCAAATCTTTCCGGCTGCTCAAAATGTGTATTGTGTCCACACTCAGGCACTACGCGGCGTAAAAAACCGGGCTGTTTTTCCTGTATGCGTCTTGTGATTTCCACATATTTTTGATCCAGTCCGCCACAGATGAGCAGTACCGGACAGGATATTTCCCCCAAACGCGGCCATAAATCGGGTTGTTCCGCGACGCTTAAATTTATCATTGCTTTAGCCAGCCTGTCCGGATCATTCTTCAGCCGCCGTTGAATCAATTCCGCATAACGTTCATTGTCCGTAATGTAACCAAAGAGCGGTTGGCGGTACCAATCCGCCAAAAAAGCCTTTAAATCCTGCCGCAGCTTTTGCGCCGTCTGAACATCCGCCGTTTTTCGTTTTTCCCTGTCCTTACGGCTTTCCAGCCCGGGCGACGCCGATTCCAGTACCAGCGACAGCACCGGCCGGGGATACTGCAAAGCAAAATAGAGCAAAATGCGTCCGCCCATAGAGTAACCGACCCAATGGGCCTTTTGGATGCCGCGTTCATTCAGCAAGTCGATTATCTGCCGGGCTGTCCGCGGGAAATCCGTATTTTCTTGCAACGGCGATTTCCCATGTCCGGGCAAATCGATCCGCAAATGATTAAAATCTGTTCCTAATCGCGCCTCAATCTGTTCCCAGTCCGCCGCGCTGCCCATAAAACCGTGCAGATACACGAGGGTTTGCGCGACGCCGTTGTCCGTCCATTGGGCGTTGAGGTTCATAGTCGTTCTTTAATCCGCTGTAGAATGGTTTTATGCAGTTTGGCGTTTTCACTGCGGTCGGTTGTCACTTCGATCAGCGCCGAACGCCGTGTTTTCAATGTCTGTTGATAGACATCCCGCAATTCGGCAGGGGTTCGCGCCGTGAAATAAGGCAGATCAAACATTTTTGCTGCGTGTTCAAAATTGAGTTGGTGTGGCGTGGCAAAAAACGATTCAAATACGGCATCATATTCCACGATGGGTAAAAAATGAAAAATGCCGCCGCCGTGATTATTTTCCACAATAACAATCACCGGCTGCTCGTTATTTTTCAGGATCAATAAAGAATTCAGATCGTGCAGAAGAGCCAGATCGCCTATTAACAAAGTGACGGTTTGTTCCAGCCCGGCGGCAAATCCGGCAGCGGAGGCTACGGTACCGTCAATACCGCTGGCGCCGCGATTGGCGGCTACGGGCAACCAATTTTTTCCCGCGCTTCCAAACCAGTTCATTTCGCGCACCGGCAGACTGGATGCCAAAAACAACGCGCCGTCAGCGGGCAACAACTCCGACACGATGCGGCTGAGCAGCGGCTGGTTCAGTGCATCGGTTTCGTGCAGCGTTTCGTCCAAAATACGCCCGACCTTCTCGGAACGGTTTTTAAGATGCAGCGTTGCCTGCGCCGGTTTCCTATCCGCCATCAATGGCAGCGCCTGCCTGCAGAATTGATCCGGCGCGACCAACAGCCGGGCGGTAACCACGGAAACCGGGTCAATCGTTTGGCCGGTATCATCAATGTGATAATAGAGCTGTGGTTTGTTTTTTTCCAATAGCTGCATCAGCCGTTTGGATACGTACCGTCCGCCCAGATGCACTACCGTATCAAAATGCGGTTGTTCGGCGGATAGAAGCCAATCGTAATACGGGATAGCATGGGGTAAATCTTTTGAAAGACGCCATCCCGAAGTGATATCGGCAAAAACCGGCCAGCCCAGGCGTTCGCAGAACTGAACAACGGCCTCGTTATCCTGATTTGGGTTCAACCGCCCCAGCAGCACAAGTCCGTTTTCGGCCTGATTGATACGACGAATAACGGCGTTCAACGTTTCTTCGTTTAAGATTGTCCGGCCTTTTTCGTACCGCGTCCAGGGCCGGGCGCTTTCTTCCCAGCGTTGAATGCTTTGATTGTAACCTTCGGGTAAGCGGATATCCTCCGGCGCCAGCGGTTCACGGAACATACAGTTAAGATGCACCGGCCCACTGTCGGAATGGGCCAGAAGCCGATCTACCGTGCGCAGCACAAAGGCCGGATCCATTTGCCCGTCCGGTGCAGGCAGATCGAAGAACCAGCGTACATACGCGCCGAATAGTTTGACTTGATCGATGGTTTGATTGGCGCCGCTGTCGCGCAGTTCCGGCGGGCGGTCGGCGCTGAGGATGACAAGCGGAATATTTTCCTGGGCCGCTTCGATAACGGCCGGATAGTAATTGGCCGCGGCCGTTCCGGAAGTGCAGATTAACGCGGCCGGTTTTCCGCAGGCCCGGGCGTAACCCAAAGCATGGAAGGCGGCGGCCCGTTCATCATAAAAAATAGCGGACCTGGCCTGAGGATGCTGCGCCGCGGCGACGGTTAAAGGTGTGGAACGCGAGCCGGGAGAGATACAAAAATAGCGGACACCCTGACGGACAAGTTCGCTGATGATTAAACGACTCCAGAAATGATTCCAATTTGCATCGGCGGAGGTCATTCGGCTTGCAATATTTTTAGGTAGTTGGCAATTTTGTTTTCCAGTTCCTGCCACTCGGCTTCGGGATCGGAGCCGTCCACCAGTCCGGCGCCGCTGAACAGATTAATGGTATTGGCCTGCAGTAATGCCGAGCGGATAGCCACGGCAAATTCGGCTTCGTCCTGCCCGATCCAGCCCACGGGCCCGGCATACCAGCCGCGGTCAAATTGCTCGAACTCGCTGATTTTATGCAGAGCCGCGCCGGTGGGAAAACCGCCCACGGCCGGTGTGGGATGCAATGCCGGCAAGATGTGCGTGTCGTTCACATCGTTTTGCAAACGCGCTTTGAACCGCACCAGTAAATGCTGAACACGCACATTTTCCAGAATGCCCACCTGCTCGTCTTTTTCGATATCCAAACTAAATTTCCGTAAAACCTGTTCGATGGTCTGCACCACGTAATCATGCTCGCGTAAATCTTTCTCACAGGTCAGCAGGTCCTGTTTCAGGCGCTGGTCTTCGGCCGGTGTGCTGCCGCGGCGACGGGTGCCGGCCACGGCTTCGGTGAGCAGCTGACGCCCGGTACGATAATACAGGCGCTCCGGCGTACTGCCGATAAAAAAATGGTTGGGGCCACCTTCAAACAGAAACAGGAAGGAATTGGGATTGCTGACGCGCAGGGCGTCCAGAATGGCTTCCGGCTGAGGCGCCTGCCGGAATTCCAGACGGGAATTGCGGGCTAACACCACTTTTTTGAGACCATTAGCCCGTAGATAATCCAGAGCCTTTTGGACGTTGGCTTTCCACCCGGTTTTATCGGGGTTGTCGCTGCGGCTAATAAACCGGAAATCCTGCGCCGGGTGGCCTCCGGCAGCGAAATTGAGACGATCAAACTCGGACAGATATTTATTCCGCAACGCATTTATATCGGCTTCATCGTCTTTTTTCACGTTGCAGGCAAAGTAGTATTCATCTTCCCTTCGCCCCAGTTCAAAGGTGGGCAGATGAAAGCGGAAAAAACCGAAATCGGTCCAGCTGTTATCCCGATGATCCGCTTCGCTGAAACGCAATCCGCCAAAAAAACGCAGACGTTTATCCATCCGGGTGATTTGCTTCATTTCCAACAGCGCCCCGTTCAGCCCGGACATATTTTTGCCGCTTATAATCCGTTCCGTACCGATGCCGGCCATTTCGAAGCGGCGTTCACGGTCGCTCCAGTACAAGCGGTTGGTGCTCCGCTGGTTATGAAGCCAGCACAAGATATCGGTCGCATCCACTTTAAACTCTATACGAACAACCGATTGCTTTCCTGCTAAATTGTTCAGCGCATCCTGAAGATGTTTGCGGATTTCGTTCCGTGAAATTTCCATTTCCGTTAGCGGTGTCGCACTCGCGTCAGCCATACCTACTCCGTCGATCGAAGTTAATTCAATAAAAATGTTAAATTAAGAAATAAGTAGGCACGCTTCAAGTAAAGAACAGAGAAGAATGTTCATAAAAAATCGCCTATGGAACGCTTACCTTTCCTTTTTGTGAATCCCCCTTTATGTTCCTGCGGAACAGGTGTTTGTCAAATTCTGCCGTCGGTTTTCCGATGAGATATCCAACTTTTTTTAAATAATGTCATCCAATATACTTGTCCAAAATAGAAATTAAACATTATCCTTGCTTACAGAAAATGGCAACTCACCCCCTTTAATTCCCCCTCTCTTTCGAAAAGAGAGGGGGACCAAGGGGGAGAGTTGGCGGAGGAGCAGATTTGACAATGGAGATAATTATTGTTGTAACTCCTTAAAAAACGATGTCTGCTTTTATCATAATAGATTATTTTGGATAGCAATGGTCATCCAACCCGAAATTAAATTTTAGTTTGCCGAATTTTTTAATTAATTTAGAAAGCGAACAAACCCAACTAAGGACGCAATTCAATGAAAAACGCCAGCTTCATTACTTTTTTTGTATTTCTTTTTTTTGCTGTCGGCATACTGCCCGCTCAAAAAGGGATAAATAAACAAGCGACGTATAAAACCGTTCAAAAACATCTGTATCAGAATGAGACGAAACTGTATGCGATCGGAACAGGACACGAAAAAACGAACGCCATGTTTTTGGAAGTAAATGACAAAAATATCATCATCCGCTCCGGAAGCGTTGAAAAGCAAATTGCTCTTCCCGAATATTTTATCGGGCTATACCCTTCCCGCGGCGGCGCCTATTTTGCCGTGGCCGAGCTCATTCCGCAAGAGAAATACCGGCCGAGCGATAAACACTTGCGGATTGATGTGTACTCCAGTGAGGGTGATGGTTTGTATACAGTCCAGCGTCTGCACCACTATGATGATCCCGTTCCTCAAATCATTGTTTCCGATAACGGCGGCACCTTGATTTTGGGCCGGAGCGCAGAGGGCCGGCTTCTCTTTTATAGCGCAGAGGGACAACTTGCGGGCGAGGCGGTGTTGTTTGGGGATGGCGAATATGATCTGGAACGCTGGTTAAAAATGGCCATATCCCTCGACGGGAACAGATTAGCCGTTTGCGCGGGAAAACGCGGCGCTTCTCCAATGGATTCCGACGCACCTCATCCTTCCGCCGAACCGTATCTGTTTCTTTTTGACGGCCAGGGCGTTAAACAATGGCAAAAGCGATTAGCCAAAGACACGCCGCAAAATGTGGCGTTCTCACCGGATGGGCGCTCTATTTTTACCGCCGGTTTTTCCGCTTATCAGGACGGGCGTATTGAGAAAATGACCCGGTTGTTCCGCGATAACGGCGCTGTTGTGCAATCCTGGCCGGTCTTGTTTCGTACAGCCGATTTTTCGCCCGCGACGGGAAACGCGCTTTTGGCGGATCGTTCGAACGTCTATGTGATCGATACCGGCAGCGGACAAATGACCGCGAAAAAACCTTTCCCGCCTGAACAAGGCCTGATAAACGCTGTTCGTTTTAATACGACGGGAGACCGTATCCTCGTACTAACCGCTGTAAACCGATTTGATGAAGGTCGGTTTATTTTTAAGCAGCCGGCGCTGCACATTCTGACGCCTGAGGGAACAACCGTTCAGACGCTGCCCTTCCCCGACGAAACTTTCCTCGAACCGGCTTTGCAGATTGACAACGACCGGGTGTTTATCGGTTTTACGCATCATCTATACAAAATTGAGAAAACGAGATGAAAAACAAAATGTATCCCCTGATTATCATCCTTGCGGGTTTTTCTACCCTGTTACAGGCCGGCGAGCAATTCCCCTGGCCGGTAACGCCGTTTGACCAAAGCCACGAAATTACGGGTACTTTTTGCGAATTCCGTGATACGGGCAGTTCCGACCATTTTCACAACGGCACCGATATCCCCAAAGCGGACGGCGAACCGGTGTATGCGGTAAAAAGCGGTACCATAACCAGTATGGCCACCAGCGGTTCCAATGCTTATGTGCGCGTGAATGACATCGCCTATGTGCACATCCAACCCAATCCCAACCTTTCCGTAGGCGATAATGTGGTGGCTCAACAGACCGTATTGGGGACTATTTATCCCGGCATGGGACATGTCCATTTTACTTACGGGTATGTGGGTTCGGAGAAAAACGCCATGCTGCCTAACAGCGGACTGACCCCTTTAGATGATCCCTGGGCGCCCATTATTCGTTACACTCATTTTTATGTCAATAAAAGCACCAGTAAATTTCCTTCCGAACAGATCAGCGGCGCGGTAGATATCGTAGTAAAAGTGGACGAGCAGAACGGGCCGCCGACAACTTATCTTTCGCGCCGCAATAACGGGATTTATAAAATCGGGTATAAAATTTTGTCAGCAGACACCGGCAGCGTTGTTTACGAACCGCCTAACAACGGGCTGCGTTTCCGGTTTGACAACAAACCAAGCAATGACTATGTGCATAACGTCTTTTTTGACCAATTGTCCAGCACCACCAGCCATGTGTACATTGTTACCAACAACATAGAGAAGGACAACTACTGGAATACAACCCTTCTGGATTCCGGTCAATATGTGGTCATGGTCTTTGCCGAAGATACCAGGGGCAATGCCGATACCATGTACACCCCGGTAGTGATAAGCGGTAACGATGTTTTGCCGCCGGCCACACCGGTTTTGCGCTTCACCGGCAACGACGAGAGCGGCATACCGATCGGCTGGTATCCCGTTTCCGACGCCGATTTGAAAGGCTACCGCTTTTATTTTAGCACAGACGCCGAAAACTGGACCCTGCATTCCGATGAAAACAATCTTCCGGCCGGCATGACCGATACCACCTTTAACGCTCAACTGCCTACAGCCCGATATTTCCGTATATCGGCGGTAGATGAGACCTACCCGCCCAACGAGAGCGGTTTTTCCGACGTGTACGGTGCCATGCAGGCCCAACCGGGTCAGCGTATCCTTATCGTTGACGGGTTTGACCGCACCGAGAGCAGCGGAAGCTGGCATGAAGCGGCGCACTGGTTTGCCGCCGTGCACGGCATGGCTTTGGCCGCCAACGGATATGGTTTTGACTGCACGGCCAACGAGGCTTTGCTGGACGGCAGCGTTTCTTTATCCGATTATGATGCCGTTATCTGGCTGTTAGGCGATGAGTCCACTCACGACGAGACCTTTAGCGACCGGGAACAGGCGCTGGTGCGCGCCTATCTGGAAGCGGGCGGCAATCTGATGGTCAGCGGCTCGGAAATTGCCTGGGATTTGGATACCGATAACAGTTCATCAGGTTCCACGGTCGAAGATGAAACCTTTTTACACAATTATTTAAAAGCCGATTACGCCGCGGACGACGCCGGCATTTACTCGGTAAGCGGCAGCGAAGGCGGTATTTTCCAGGGATTGGAATTTACCTACGGAAGTCAGCCATACACGGAAGACTATCCCGATGCGCTGAACGCCTACGGCGGTTCACAAGCCGCGCTGATATACAAGGGCAGCGGCAAAATAGCCGCCGTGCAGTACGAAGGCACGTTCGGTCAAAGCAGCGCCGCCGGCAAACTGGTCTATCTGGCCTTTCCCTTTGAAACCATCGATAGCGCCGAAAACCGCGTCAAAGTGATGGGCAGAATCGCTTCTTTTTTCTTTGACGCCACCGCCATTGACGGCGCTGAAAATCCGTCGGTAGCCGGGCGTTTTGCCTTGCTGCCCAATTATCCCAATCCGTTTAACCCCAGCACCACGATTCGTTTCAGCCTGCCGCAAGCCGGCCGGGTACGCCTGGCGGTTTTTGATATCCGGGGGCGGTTGATCAAAACTCTTAAAGAGGGTTTTCTGAATGCCGGAAGCCACCGGGTGCAGTGGGACGGCAGGAACAACGCCGGGGTTTCCGCTGCCAGCGGGATGTATGTCTATCGTTTGCAGTTTGATAACCGGATGTTGCATGGAAAAATGCTGCTTTTGCGATAAAATCCTATCAGGATAAATTGACTTACACTAATTATCTTTTTATATTTATTGACTTTTGAAAATCAATTAATAAAATTTGTTAAGGAGTGTTTTTCCTATGGCGCATCATAAATCCGCAATTAAACGTATCCGGACGTCTGAAAAAGCGCGCGGTATGAACCGGCATTATAAAAGAAAATTGAAAATAGCTATCAAAGAGTTGCTGGCCAGCGAAACGAAATCCGAGGCCGAGCCGAAGCTGAAAACCGTTTATTCCTTGTTGGACAAGCTGGCTCTTAAAAATATCATTCACCGTAATAAGGCAGCGAATAAAAAAGCCCGCTTAACCCGCTTTGTAAGCAAGCTGTCTTAAATATTCTTTTGACATAGTTTTAAATACAAAAAATCCGCCCCGCAAGGCGGATTTTTTTTATCCCCGTCCGTACAAACACCAAAGCCTCAACCTGCGCATTCTTCCAAACACCCCCTAGTCTATCAAGCCCCGACCTTGTCGAGCCCTGAGCTTGTCGAAGGGTGAGCTTTTGAAGGGGATCGGCTTCGACAGGCGATGTATTGAGTTTGCCGAAATGCTCAGCCTACGTTCCCTGAGCTCTGCCTGTCCCGACTTGTCGGGGTCGAAGGATGACATTCCCCGTTCCTCAACATAGCTATTTCCAACAGCTTCGGATAAATCATAAGCAAGGAACAACGCGTCGCCCTTCGACCTTGCTCAGGGTGACGCTTTTACAGCGGCTTTGGGGAAATCCGGCTCTATAATCTTTCCGCGAGCTTAATTGTCAAAAATTAATTTAAACACTTCCTCGTAGTCCTTCACGTAATGAAGCGTCATATCGGTGTACAGTTCTTTGTCCATTTCCTTAATATCGCTGCGGTTTTGCCAGGGCAGGATAACTTCCTTAATACCGTGCCGCTTGGCGGCCAGCAGTTTCTCATTCAAGCCGCCCACGGGCAATACTTTGCCACGCAGGGTTATTTCGCCGGTCATGGCGATATGTCCGGGGTATTTGGCTTTTTTTAAGGCCGAGAGAACAGCGGTGGTTAACGTAATCCCGGCGGAAGGTCCGTCTTTGGCCACAGCACCTTCCGGCAAATGGATATGCACCTCGTGCTTTTCGGTAAAATTACGGTCGATGCCGAATTTACGATAGCGTGAACGAATATAGGCCATGGCAATCATAGCCGATTCCTGCATCACTTCACCCAGTTTACCGGTTAAGGTTAGTTTATCTTTTCCGGGCATCAGGTTTACTTCCACCCGCAGCAGATCGCCACCGTAGGGGGTCCAGGCCAGACCGTTGGCCACACCGGTTTCGCCGCGGATTAACATTTTATTGATCGGATATTTCCGCTCACCCAGATATTTGGTAATGTTCTTTTCGGTTACGCTGATTTTTTTCTTCTTGGGCGAGGTTCCCAGTTCGATCACTGCTCGGCGGCAAATGCGGCTGATTTCCCGTTCCAGGTTACGCACGCCGGCTTCCATAGTGTAGTTCTGAATAATTTCCTGAATGGCCTTATCGCTTATTTGCAGTTCTTTTGCCTTTAATCCATTGAAATCTCTTTGCTTACCGATCAAATGGCGTTTGGCAATTTGTAATTTTTCGTGATCCAGATAACCCGGCAATTCGATGATTTCCATTCGGTCATACAGTGCGTCGGGTATATCGTTGGGATTATTGGCCGTAACAATGAACATCACGCCGGATAGATCGTATTCGACTTCCAGATAGTGATCAACAAAGGTGTGGTTTTGTTCGGGATCGAGCACTTCCAATAATGCGCTGGCCGGATCGCCATGAAAATCACTGCCCAATTTATCCACTTCATCCAGCAAAAACACCGGATTAACCGAACCGGCTTTTTTCATACCCTGAATAATTTTACCCGGCATGGAGCCGATATAAGTACGACGGTGGCCGCGGATTTCCGCTTCGTCGTGTACGCCGCCCAGCGATATGCGCGTAAATTTACGTCCCAGCGCCCGGGCGATGGATTTACCCAGTGACGTCTTCCCCACACCCGGCGGGCCGGCAAGGCAAAGAATCGGTCCCTGTACCTTTTTAACCCGCTGCAGTACGGCAATGTATTCCAAAATACGTTTTTTAGGTTTTTCCAGACCGTAGTGATCTTCATCCAGCATTTTTTTGGCCTTTTCAAGATTGGTCTCGTCTTCGGTTCCTGTCTTCCAGGGCAGATCCAGCAGCCAGTCCAAAAAAGTACGGATTACATTGTACTCCGGTGAAAGGGGAGGGATACGCTGCAAACGCTGAACTTCCTCTAAGGCCTTATTCGTGGCGGTTAAACTCATTCCGGCATCTTTGATGCGATTCAGTAGCAGGCTGGCTTCGTTACCGCCCATTTCATCCTCGCCCAATTCCTCGCGGATTACTCTCAACTGCTCCTGTAGATAATAATTGCGCTGGGATTTAACCATCTGATCACGTACCTTCACTTCCAGCTCGGACTTGATCGAAAGTACGCTATTCTCTTTATTCAGAATGCGTAAAAGGATATCCAGGCGATCCTGCAATTTCCAACCGGCCAGAATTTTTTGTTTCTGCTTGATCGATACATCCAGGTGCGTGGCAACAAAATCGCAAATTTTTTCCGGCTCTTCCAATTGGTTTAAGGATAAAAGAATTTCTTCCGGGATATTTTCATTCATTTTTATATAGTCTTTAAACAAAGAGAGCACGTGACGCACTTTGGCTTCCAGACGATCGTCATATTCTGTGCTTTCCTCCGGAATCAGAACTTCAGCCATTAGAAATTCTTTTTTGTTACGGAAGCGTATCACTTTACCGCGTGCTAATCCTTCCACTAAAATTTTCATCAAGCCGTTGGGTAGTTTTACCGTTTGCAGAATATGCGCCACTACGCCCTGCCGGAACAAATCCCGTGAGCTTATATCTTCTTTTCCCGGATCATGCTGAGTAACCAAAAATAAGGGCTGGTCTTCTTCCGTGCTCAACTGTATGGCATTGATGGATTGCGGCCGTCCCACAATAAGGGGTACAACCATGTGCGGGAAAAAAACCAGATCCTTCAGCGGCAATACGGGCAGAATAAATTCTTTTGTTTCTTCGCTTTGTTTCTTTTTCATTTAGGAGAATTTCCTGATTTCTGTCATAAATCAAAAAGCGGAGCCGCGCTCCGCTTGTCTTTTTAGTTTCGTCCTTGCTTAGTTTTATGCCTTTATCATTGCCTGTCGGAATATTACTAAGCTATCCTTTCATAGCCATCAACCGAATAAACCGGAGCAGGCCCCATAAATCGGGACAGGCCACGACAAACCGGTACAGGCCCCGATTTCATCAGGACAGGCATGGTTTACCCTTCGACAGGCTCAGGGTTCGGAGGCTGAGCCCGTCGAAGCCGATCCCTTCGACAGGCTCAGGGATCGGGTTCGAACCCGACTTATCGGGGCTGAAGGGAATGTGCAGCACGCCGGCCTAAACCATCAGGCGATTTGTTTACCCTTTTTATAGGTATATTTAGGTTCGCCGTTATTCAACACCGTGTCCGTAGTAATGGTAATGGAAGCAATATTTGCTCTCGACGGGACTTCAAACATGATGTCCAACATCAAATTTTCCATAATAGCGCGCAGAGAACGGGCGCCGGTTTTGCGCTTCATGGCTATGGAAACAATGGCTTCCAACGCTTCGGTTTCAAAATGCAGCTTAACCCCTTCCATTTCAAGAAGACGTTTATACTGCTTTACCAGGGCGTTGCGCGGTTCGGTTAAAATGGACATCAAAGCATCTTTGTCCAGTTCTCCCAGGGCGCCGATTACCGGCAAACGGCCGATCAGCTCCGGAATAAGGCCGTATTTCAACAGGTCTTCCGGTTCCACCTGGGCATACAACTCGCTACGGCTCAACAGGTTCTGATTGTTGATGGTTTTTTCGAATCCGATATTTTTTTCACCTATACGACGACGGATGATATCGTCCAGCCCCTCAAAAGCACCGCCGCAGATAAACAAGATATTTTTCGTGTTTACATTAATCAGGTTCTGTTCCGGATGCTTGCGGCCTCCTTTGGGCGGAATACTGGATACGGTACCTTCCAGCATTTTGAGGATGGCCTGCTGAACGCCTTCGCCCGAGACATCGCGGGTAATGGACGGATTGCCGTCTTTACGGGAAATTTTATCGATCTCATCGATATAAACGATACCGCGCTGGGTTTGCTCCAAATTATAGTTGGAAGCCTGATACAGACGCACGAGAATATTTTCCACATCCTCGCCCACATAGCCGGCTTCGGTAAGCACCGTAGCGTCGGCAATGGTGAAAGGCACGTTAAGCACCCGCGCCAGCGTTTGGGCAAGCAGCGTTTTTCCTGTTCCCGTAGGTCCCAAAAGCAAAATATTACTTTTTTCGATTTCCACCTCTTCGGCGGAATGGATGTGGTTAATCCGTTTGTAATGATTATACACCGCCACGGAAAGAATGCGCTTGGCCTGATCCTGCCCGATGACATATTTATCCAGTTCCTCTTTTATTTTTTCCGGGGCAATCATCCGTGGCAGGCCGCTTAGCTGATCCTGTTTTTTATGGCGCTGAATGATTTCCGTAGCCGACTGTACACACTCATTACAAATATGTACGTCCGGACCGGAAATCAGGCTTTCTACTTCGTCCGCCGAGCGCCCGCAAAACGAGCAACGATACACCTGATTACGAAACACTTTTTTGCTCATACGTTATTTATCCTTCTTTTCTTTTTCTTTGGCGTCTTTGGCGCGCGGCTGAAGCACCTTATCTATGATACCGTAATCAAGGGCTTCCTGAGCGGACATAAAAAAATTACGATCCGTATCCTTTTCAATTTGCTGGATCGTTTTGCCGGTTGCATCGGACAGGATTTTGTTCAGCACTTCTTTGGTGCGTAAAATCTCATTGGCGGCAATTTTGATATCCGTGGCCTGCCCTTCGGCTCCGCCCAGAGGCTGATGGATCATGATGCGGCTGTGCGGCAGAGCGTATCGTTTGCCTTTGCTTCCGGCCGCCAGCAGAATGGCGCCCATACTGGCCGCCTGCCCCATACAGGTCGTTACCACATCCGGTTTGATGTACTGAATGGTATCATAAATCGCCAACCCGGAAGACACTATACCGCCCGGCGAGTTGATATACAAAAAGATATCTTTTTCCGGGTCTTCCGCTTCAAGGAACAACAACTGGGAAATGATCAAACTGGAAATATTATCATCAATGGGTGTACCAAGAAAGATGATGCGTTCTTTTAGTAAACGCGAGTAAATATCATAGGCTCGTTCTCCGCGCCCGGTCTGTTCGATGACCATGGGGACAAGTGTCATACAACGTTTCCTTTCTCTATATCAACCAACCCGAATGTATCATTAATCGAGTTTTATTTCATTCTCTTTAACTTTTGAATTATTGACAATATAATCGACGATTTTACGATTCAAAATGTCTTCCTTCACACGATCCAGCAAAACGGGATTTTTTTCATATAATTCCCTAACCTTTTCGTCCTTAAGCTCGTTTAGGAATTTATTGACGTCTTCATCTTCCACTTTGATGTTCTGTTCCCGGGCAATTTTATCTTTCAGATAGAACCATTTTACGTTGAATTCCGCTTCGTGACGATAGTGTTGCCGAATATCTTCTTCCTTTAATTTGGGATCACGTCGTTTAACATCCTCAACAATGTGATTCAGATAGTTCTGGATCAGCGCCTCCGGGACATCGAAAGGGTTCGCTTCCAGCAAAGCCTGAGTCAGATCGGCCGCAAAACGGTTTTCCGATTCCATTTTGTATTCCAGTTCCAGCCGTTTGCGGACTTCGGCTTTGAGTTCATCCACGGTTTTCAGATTTTCATCTACTTCGGCAACGAATTCGTCGTTCAGTTCCGGAAGAATCTCTTCCTGTATCTTTTTTATACTTACTTTGAAATATTCTTTTTTCCCGGCAAATTCTTTTTGCGGAAAGTCGGCCGGATATTCCTTTACGATTTGCTTTTCATCGCCTGTTTTTAAACCGATCAGTTGTTTTTCAAGTTCCGGATCAAAACGGCCTTCCCCTACCTTTACTTTCAGATCGTTGTATTTTTTCCCGACTATGGGCACACCGCTTTCATCCAGCTGCTGCATGTCAAAATAAACCAGATGGTTTTCTTCCACCTGCCCGTCCACAGTGCGGATTTCCGCTTTCTCACGGCGCATGCGCTCAATGGTCTCATCCACTATCTTGTCTGTGATAACATATTTATCACGGGTTAGTTCCAGACCGGTAATTTTTTTCAATTCGATATCCGGATAGGTGTCCACTTCAATCACCGAAACCAGATCGCCATCCTCGTTAAACTCAATTTTTTTAGCTTCGGGTTGATCCACAACGGCGATGTCGTGTTCGGCCAGGGCCTGTTTAAAACTTTCTTCGGCCGCCGCCTCCAACATGTAGGCTTCAATAAGCTGACCGTATTGTTTTTTTATGAATTGTTTGGGAGCTTTTCCTTTACGGAATCCCGGTATCTGGATTTCTTTCTGGATGCGTTTTATCTGTTGTTCACGAATCGGTTCCAGTTCTTCCTTAGGCAGAGTGATGTTTAATTCCTTACGACAGGTGGACAAATTTTTTATTTCCGTTGTGATCATCCGATGTTTTTCCTCCTAAATCAGTATGTTAAATTTAAACTTTGTAATTTAGGGACTTTGCTGGTGGAAAGCAATAAAAGCAGTGCATATAAACAGCGAAAAAAGACGTAACCAGCCTGTGATTTTCTTATACACAGCCGGGCATTCTTTTTGTACGAAAAATCCCCCGTTCCTTCGCTTTTGATATGTGAAAGGCGCAGGATGGGGGATTTCGGCTGTTCCATCGTTTACGTACTTTTACAAGGAGAGAAGAAAACGAATGGACAGCTTTTAACGAATGAGTTGTAGTTTGCGCGTACTTACCTTTCCATCCACATTCAAGAAACACAACATTTTTGTTTTTCTTACAGCAAATATAAAATGGAACAAAAATGTTACGATTTTGTGACAATCAGTCGTTGACACTTGCCTGTCTGCTTTCCTTGCCTTATACTTAAGTATGGAACAAACCGATGAGTTAGGCGCCTTCTACCGGCAGGTGGATAAATTCGCGGCAGCGATTGAAACCATACATAAAGATCGGCTACATTGTGCTGTTGGTTGCAAAGACTGCTGTGTGGATGATATAACCGTTTTTATGATTGAAGCCGATAATATCCGTCTTCACTTTAGTGAACTTTTAAACACCGAGCCGCCGCACGCCCCCGGCGCCTGCGCTTTTTTGGATGAAAAAGGCGCTTGCCGCATTTACTCTCATCGGCCCTATGTCTGCCGTACACAAGGCCTGCCCCTGCGCTGGCTGGAAGAAACGGAATCGGGTTGGGTTGAGTTGCGTGATATTTGTCCTTTGAATGATGAAGGTACTCCCGTAGAAAATCTTCCCCCGGAACAATGTTGGAGCATAGGCGCGTACGAACAAAAATTAGCCGAAATGCAAATGAAATATTACAATAATCTACAGCGTGTGGATTTGCGTTCCCTATTTATCTGATAAGAAATATATCAAAATATTCTTACTCAACAGAATGCAAGGGATATTATGAAAAGTTTCTTTTCCGATTCCCAAATACGAAGCCGGGACATTTATGAACACCATCCCAACTACCCTCTTCCTCCATTGGCGCCATTGCCGAATTTGGAACATTTTGAATTTTTAAAAGATATTATTCCCGCAAATAAAGTTGGGACTTTCCGATTCATAAAATTCATCCTGCTTATCAGCGGATTTAAGAAATTTAGCCGCGAACTTCCGGATAATCTGGAATCGTTAATGCGTAAGACCAATTTGCGCGTTGGCGGATTGTTCATGCCGGTTATCTCTGCATCTTTGGCATTGAAAGACGACCCTCGGATTTCCGACCCTTTTGAACGGGCAGCGACACTCATAAAAGGCGCTTATTCCCTGCACAAGGACATTTCATCGGGCACACTTACGCCGGACAAATATAAAGATCATGTTTTGGAAATGGGTCAGTATCCCAATCTTTTTTCCACCTGCACGACCATTATCAATAACAGGGCAGCAGTATTAAAAAGCACGCAAGTACAAGATGTATTGATTATGGTAAATCGCCGTCAATTCATTTTGAGGATAGAGCAAGAGGCAAGTCTCGTTTCAGTTCAACAAATTCGGGATATTTTGGAACAGATCAGTGAGGAAGCGTATAACAATCCGCTTAAAAATAACGAAACTGCAATTGGCATTATAACAGCATCCACATCCGGGACGCAATTTAAAGCATTCCGCTGGTTACACAAAAATAAACCCGACAGGCAAAACCTGGAGCGGCTGCGTCATATTTTTATAACCGTTTGTCTGGATTTGGAAAGCGCTCCGCTCAGTTATTCCGAAGCTGTTTATCGCTCTCATGCCGATAACATGGCCAACCGATGGTTTCATTCCAGTTTGCAACTGGTTGTATTCGGAAATGCCCGCGCCTGCGTTATCGGCAATTTCGGAACATATATCGATGGTAATGTAATGATGCGCGGCGCTGCGGAAATCCAAAAAAGAGCACAATCCGAACCGCTTGACAGCAAAAACATCGAAAGCCCAAAACTTTCCTATCAAAAACTGATCTGGCGCCTTCCCGGCAACTTCCTTCGTGCGGCCTGGCGGGACGTCCAAATGATTCTGGATACCCAGCAGGCAACCTTCGAGATTGAAGGTATCGGCAGAAACAATTTTTCAGCTTATGGATTCCAACCGGTCAACATATTTATTATTGCTTTGGAATTGGCCGCTTATCGTCTTACCGGGACAGTGGCCCGGGTCACTCAGTTTCTGTCTATGTCCAAATACCGTTATATGGGATTAATTACAGCGGTTGTAACCACGTCCGAGGTGAAAGAATTCGTGGAACATTATATCGGCAATCCATCGGATAAAAAACGGACGATGCATCTGTTAAAAAAAGCGGTGCATTCTATTAGTGAGCATACGCGTAAAATGAGACGTACGCTACCCTTTCATTATCTGTTTTCATTCTTCGTAAACTCAAGAAAGAAAATACATGGCTGGTTTGTCATTTTTTTAATTAACCTAACCAGTAAATTTTTAAATCGTCCGGGAATTTTCCGGTTACCTCCGAGAGAAATATTGATTTCGCATCCGGCAATTTATCCGGAAGTTCCCATACCCGGAAGACCCGGCGTACGGTTACCCTATGTAAAATATTTCGGTTTACATTATCAAATATTCGATAAAAAAACAATTGTTACCATGATGCCCGGTACGTTATGGCGCATACCTAATACGGAAGTAATAACCGAAATTCGCAAGCAATTAACTCGATTAGAAGAACTGATTAAAAATAATACCTAACCCGGAAATATTTTTCATGATCAGATAATTGTATATAAATATGGATAGTGACTGCTCCGCTAAGAAAAACTTCGGTACAATGAAAGAGCAGGCTTTATTCCGGTGGTTTTGCAGTGATACAAAAAAGGATGATTTTACGATACATTCCAACCGCAATATCGGTCTATTGCAATAAATGGAAACTCAAAACCGTGTAATCTTTCCTTTAGATTTTAATGTTCAATGGAAAAGGAGCTTCTTGTGATGGCAAAATGGTTTATGATCGCGATTTTTATTCTGACTCTGCAAACAGATGCAGCTTTTTCGAAAAACAGTAATAATACAAATCTCCGCTCCGATGCCTGCACCACTGTGCTGGTGGGCAAAAAGGCCAGCTTTGACGGTTCGGTAATCAACTCGCATACGCTGGACGGCCACCGCTATCGTACCTGGTTTGATATTGTTCCGGCAAAAACATATAAAAAAGGCAGCAAAAAAACCCTGCTCAAACGTGTTAATGATAACGATAAAGCTATGCCGCTTTATAAGCATGTTTACGTTGGCGAGATTCCGCAGGTAACACATACCCACGGGTATATCAACACCGATATGCGTTGTATGAATGATCAGCAGTTATCCATCGGCGAGTCCACCTTCGGCGGCCGAAGCGCACTGCGCTCGGATAACGGAATGATTATGGTGGAACAACTTACCGAGCTGCTTTTGGAGCGCTGTTCAACGGCAAGGGAAGCGATTCAACTGGCCGGCGAACTACTGAAAGAATACGGCTGGATTGATACCGGCGAATGCCTGACCATTGCCGATACCAAAGAAATTTGGATGCTGGAAATCGTGGGCCCGGGCAAAGGCAACAAGGGAGCCGTATGGGCCGCGCAACGCGTACCCGATGACGAGGTGTCCGTTAACGCCAACGCCAGCCGCATCCGTCAGATTGATTTGGACAATACCGACTATTTTATGGCCTCGGCCAATGTCTTTCAGGTCGCTCAGGACAGCGGCTGGTGGAATCCGCAGAAGGGTCCTTTTGAGTTCTGCTACGCTTATGATCCGGACGGCCGTAATTCTTTTGCCAGCCGCCGGCGTGAATGGCGGGTGCTCTCGCTGATGGCGCCCTCCCTCAAATTACCGCCCAATGCGGAAAACTATCCATTTTCCGTTAAACCGGACAGTCTGGTTACGCTGCAAAAGATGGTGCGTATTTTTCAGGATTATTACGAAGGGACGGATTTTAATCCGGTTAAAAACATAACCTGGGTAAACCGGCAGGGTAAAACGGAAATTTCGCCGCTGGCCAATCCGTTTATGCCTTACGATATGCTGCCCCTGTTCAAAATTAACGGCGGATGGGGCTGGCGCGGCGAACGCACCATTGCCCGCTGGTACACGATTTATGCGTTCATTTCGCAATCACGTGATTGGCTGCCTAACGAAATTGGCGGCGTGGTCTGGCTGGCCTGGGATAATGTGGCCACTTCGGTTTACGTACCTTTTTATGCAGGGATCTCCGATGTGCCGCAATCCTATAAAACACCCGGACGGGTAAACGGATATACACGCGATTCCGCCTGGTGGGCCTTTAACCGCCTTGGTACATTGGCCGCTCAGCGCTGGGGAGATATGCGGCACGATATCGAGAATATTTGGAAGCCCATTCAAAATAAATTGTTTAATGAACAGAACAATATTGAACAAAAGGCATTGCAGCTCTATAAAAAAGATAAAGCAGCGGCGAAACGATTCCTCACCGATTACGGCCTGAAATGGGGTGATACGGTTGTAAAAGAAGCCTGGAAATTGGGTGATTTTTTATGGACAAAATACGATGAAAAATTCTAAACAATCAATAACGGCTTTTTATTCACTTCGCGCGGCACTACCTGCCCGATTACCCAACCCCTGTATAAATATGATTCTTCCAGCTGTTGCAGAAAACGTTCTACTTCCAATTCGGGTAGGGCGATAACAAGTCCGCCGCTGGTTTGAGGATCAAATAAGACATTATAGAGTTCGTTCTCTATTGAATCGGGAGCGCTGATATATCTGCCGCTATACGAGCGATTATTATAGAAGCCACCGGGTAAAAAAGAAGGATTTTTTAAATAGGATTTTGCTTCGTCAAATATGGGCAGCTCTTCCAGTTCGATTTGAACAGACAACCCGGATTCGCCGGTCATTTCCAGCAAATGGCCGGCCAGTCCGTAACCGGTAATATCGGTACAGGCGTGTACATCAACATTGTTTTTTTGCAAAATCTCAGCCGGAATGCGATTCAGGGCGCTCATGCTCCGTACAATTTCGTCCACGGCTTCCCGGGATGCTTTACCCTGCTTAAGTGCCGTACTTACCGCACCCGTTCCCAGCGGCTTGGTGAGTATGAGAATATCACCTTCCCGGACGGTATTATTACGCCATATTTTATTCGGGTGTACGATTCCCGTGACGGCCAGCCCATATTTGATTTCCTTATCCTGTATGGAATGACCGCCTGCAATAACACATTCTGCCTCAGCCGCTTTCTCGGCGCCGCCGCGCATAATTTCGGCCACAATTTCTTCCGGTAGTTTTCCCTGAGGAAAACCGAGAATATTCAGGGCCGTAATCGGCCTGCCGCCCATGGCGTAAACATCGCTGAGAGCGTTAGCCGCCGCAATGCTGCCGTAGAGGTAAGGATCATCCACAATTGGCGTAAAGAAATCCACGGTGTTGATAACGGCCAGATTTTCACGCACCAGATATACGCTGGCGTCATCGGCCGAATGTTGATCCACCAATAGCCGCCTGTTTTCGGCTTTAGGCAAATGCGCTGTTATCCTGTCCAGAACCTCCGGATCAATTTTGCTGGCTCAACCGGCGCAGGCCACCATGGCCGTCAGCTTGATCTCTTGCATTCTAATACAACCTCTTCCTCTTTAACAGATATTCGTTAATCGCCACGTCAAAGGGCGTATCTGTAAACAATAGTTGATAGTCAATACGATTATTGCTGAAATTCAGTTTATAATAATTCATAAATTTTTGGATTTGTTCCCTATATGCGCCGCGAATATATCGCGGCTGGGTTTTTACCCGTTCTCCGCTTTCCAGATCTTCAAACTGTATTTCCCCGCCAAAGGCAAAATCGGCTTCGCTACGATCCATGATATGGAATACCAGCACTTCATGTTTATCGTGCCGAAAATGTTTTAAACCGGCTAAAACTTTTTCCGGTTCATCCATCAGGTCGGAAATAAGCACAATCAGCCCGCGTCGTTTCAGTCGTTCGGCCACCTGATGCAGAACGCGATTGATTTGCGTATCCTTACCAAATTCGGCCTGCCCGATGGCGTGTAGAATATGACTGAGATAGGACGGCACCGAACGCGGCGGTAAAATTTCCCGCACCTGATCATCAAACAGCACCAGACCGGCTGCGTCTCTTTGTTTAATAAATAGATATGCTAAGGCAGCGGTTAAAAAGGCCGCGTAGTCGCTCTTTTTTACCTGCCCGCTCCCGTATTGCATGGAAGCGGATGTATCCAACAGTAAATAGCTGCGTAAGTTGGTTTCTTCTTCAAATTGTTTAATATAAAAACGGTCTGTGCGACCGTACACCTTCCAGTCCACAAAACGCAGGCTGTCCCCGGCCATATAAGGCCGATGCTGAGAAAATTCGATACTGAAACCGTGATAGGGGCTCTTATGCAGACCGGTCATAAACCCTTCCACAACCAATCGGGCAATCAGTTCCAGATTGCTTAGGGTGGCTGCTACTTCCGGCAACAAATAGCGGCGCAGGTCTTGCGATCTGTGTGCAACTGTTTTAGCCATGGGCCATTTTAAGGATTGAAGCAATTTAAATCAAATCAATTGCAAAGAAGAAGAGATTAGAGGCTGGATTCAAATTCGAATTTTTCGCAGGAATGATCCAAAGAAACCGATCTGTTTTGCAGATAACAGCGATAATAGAAATCATCACTTTCATCATTTAATGAAGCTTTAATGTAGGTACGTCTGTATTTGCAATATTGACATTTATGC
>DRQG01000152.1 GCA_011369465.1 Caldithrix abyssi | reverse complement strand
TATATTATGCAAAAAAACGACAGATTACGCAAGGATTTTTAACTTTAAACACGATGCTGGTAATTTCCGTATTAATAAGACCTTGATTCTAATTAAAATATGAATTGACCGATCCTCACATTACCGTTATATATTATATATTCGGTGTACGTCTTCTATAAAACGGTAAGAAATAATTCTGTGTTCCCTACGATTCGACTCAATTCCGGCAAATATGGCCGATAATAGTTCTAAGAGCAAAATTGTTCAAAGACCGTAAAAATGCTTAATTGTTTGATATAATGCCCGAAAAGATTTAATAAAGAAGATGGAACAAGACTATTTAATGACAGGTTTGCCTGTACATCGACCGGAAGAATACGAACTGCTTTTAGAAGCGTTACGAACCCGTATAAATGTGTTAAACGCTTCTGTTTTTCTTTTAAAAGACAGCATGAATAACAATGATTTAAAATCTATGGAATATATTAACCGCATTAATCTGGAATTGGAGCGAATCCGACGTCTTTTGAACCAGACGCCGGAAAAAATAATCTCGCAGAAGACCAAAAACCAGAAATAATCGGATAATATTCCGTGACCTAACGAGTAGAATATATGAGTGAAGATTTTAAGGTAAAAATCTTACTAATTGAAGATGAAGAAAACGTCCGTGAAAGCTACGTGGATATGCTGGGCTTTCTTGGATATGATGTCATCACAGCAGATAACGGAAAAACCGGCCTGGAAGTCATCAACCGCCAGCCGATTGATATCGTAATAACCGATTTAAACATGCCGGTTATGAACGGCATGGAAGCCCTGCGTCGGATAAAAAAGAAGAATGAAGAGATTCAGGTTATCGTTATTACCGGTTTTGCAACCATTGAAAATGCCATCAGCGCTATGAAACAGGGAGCCTTTGATTACATTACCAAACCGGTTTCCCTCGAACATGTTAAAATTGTTTTAAATAAATGCATCCAGCAAATCCGTTCCCGCCGTGAAAATGAAGAACTAAAACACTTAAACGCTCAACTGCGGGAAATCAATGAACTAAAAAACAAATTCATCACCATTACCAATCACGAACTGCGCACACCTTTGGCTGTTTTAAAAGGCTATATGGATCTTTTGGAGATGGAATTGGAAGACCATCCTTCGGAAGATATTCAGGAGTATTTGGGGATTATTTCCAATACACTTACCGAAATGATAAATATGATTGAAATGATGCACGACCTTTCCTCCTTCGAAAGCCTGATTAGTAAACAAAATCGAACTGTATTTGATATCAATGCACTGGCTGATTCCCTATTTAAAGAAATAAAAATCCTCTTTGATAAACGTGGTGTTGAATTTTCATTCCGAGGTGAACAGCGTCCTTTATTCGTAAATGCGGATCAGCAACTGTTGAAAAAAGCAATTCGGGAACTGACACAAAATGCCCTTAAGTTTACCGAAACAGGTAAAAAAGTGGAGTTGTCTGTTAAATTCATTCCCACAAAAAATCAGGTTTATGTAGTGATAAAAGATCAGGGAATCGGCATTCCCCACGAGAAACTGGACCTTATTTTTGAACCATTTTACGAAGTGCAGGACGTTATGCATCATTTTACTTCGCGAACCGATTTTATGGGCGGTGGTATCGGAGTGGGACTTTCTTTAGTAAAAGAGATTATTGAGGCCAGCAACGGTGAAATTGCCGTGGAGAGCAAACCTGACGAAGGCAGTATTTTTACCGTTATATTACCTCTGGCAGAGGTATCCGAAAACGTAAGAGTTTCCAGTTATACACTTTAAAATTTTGTAAGTGACCTGAATTCCTTAAATCGCTTCTCAATTTCCTGCAAGGTCAAATCCCGCAAATGATCAAAACTGAAGTCCTGCACATTAAACGAAGCGATGGCGCTTCCATAGATAATTGCCTTGCGCAGAGTGTCTTCGTTAATGGAATCTTTACTGGCCAGATAGCCTACAAAACCACCCGCAAAGGAATCGCCCGCACCGGTTGGATCAACCACTTTTTCCAGCGGATAGGCCGGAGCAAAGAAATAGGTTCCATTGTGAAACAGCACGGCCCCGTGTTCCCCTTTTTTAACGATAACCGTTCCCACATTAAATGTTTCTATCACCTTACGGGCCGCTTTAATTAAATTAGGTTCGTCGCTCAGTTCGCGCACTTCTTCATCATTAAGAATGACGATATCACAGCGGCGCACCACCTCTTCCAGGGCTTTGCGTTTTCCGCTTATCCAGAAATTCATGGTATCCAGCACAACCAGTTTGGGCTTTTTCATTTGGTCGAGCACTTCCAGTTGCAATTCCGGATCGATATTGGCTAAAAATACATATTGGGCATTACGATACTTGGAAGGAATGACTGGCTTAAAATTCTCAAAAACGTTGAGATACGTAAACAGCGTTTCACGATCGTTAAGATTTTCGTGATAGCGCCCGCCCCAACGAAAGGTCTTTCCGCTTTCCACATACAGGCCGTCGAAATTTACACCCCGTTTTTTTAAAAAAGAAATCTTGGAAGCGTCAAAGTCAGACCCTACCACACCAACCACGTTCACCGGTCCGAAAAAGCTGGAGGCGGCGCTAAAATATAAAGCAGAACCGCCCATAGAGTCATCTTTGCGTCCGTAAGGGGTTTCAACCGTATCGTAGGCAATGGAACCGACAACCAGAACACTCATATTCTCTCCTGTTTACATATGTTGGGGTGCGGATATGCCCAGCAGGTTCAATCCATTGGCAATTACCGTGCGGGTAGCTCGGATTAGTGCCAGCCGGGCCAACGACTGTTGTTTATTATCGGAAATAACCCGGCAAACTGTATAAAATTTATGAAAGAGCGTGGCCAGTTCAAACAAATAGTTTACCAGCCGGTGCGGTTCATAATTGACAGCGCTGCCTTCCACCGTTGCCGGAAACCGGGTAAGATGTTTGATCAGGTTGATTTCTTCGCCCGCCGTTAAAGAAGAAAGCTGCGCTTCGGCATCAGGATCAATTCCCCGTTCGCGAGCCAGTTCAAGTATGCTGCAAATACGGGCATGGGCGTATTGAATATAGTAAACGGGATTTTCGTCGGATTGGGTTTTGGCCAGAGTCAAATCGAAATTGAGGTGCGAATTCATATTGCGCATTAAGAAGAAATAACGCGTCACATCCACGCCCACTTCATCCATCAGCTCATCCAGTGTTACAAAATTGGCTTTGCGCGTGGACATCTTTACTTTTTCTCCGCCCTCGGTAAGCGTAACAAACTGATTAATCAGAACTTTAATGCGGCTCACATCATAGCCCAGTGCTTTAACGGCCGCCAGCACATCCGGATAGGTGGCGATATGGTCGGCACCGAATATGTCGATAATTAAATCGTATCCGCGTTTTATTTTTTCTACATGATAGGCTGTATCCGGTAAACGGTAAGTGGGTTCTCCCGTGCTTTTGATAAAAACCCGATCCTGCTCGAAACCCAGTTTACTGGTCAAAAACCAAACTGCGCCTTCCCGTTCGGCAATGAGTCCTCTTTCCCGTAAAGCCGCAATAACTTCGTCTATTTTGCCTTCGTCATACAGGGATTTTTCGTTGTAAAACACATCGAAGGCAAATCCCAGGCGGCGGATGGTGTTTTTGATGTCGGTAAAAATGGCTTCTTCTGCTTTATCTTTAAAATAAGTGATGTCGCTTTCATCCCTTAAGGCATCCCCTTTTTCCTCAAAGATGGCGCGGGCAATTTCGCGGATGTACTCGCCCTGATAGTAATCGTCGGGAAAATCAATCGATTGGCCCAGCAATTCCAGGTAGCGCAAACGCACCGATTCGCCCAGCACGCGCATCTGGCGGCCTGCATTATTAAAATAGTACTCGCGGGTAACCTGGTATCCAACCGCTTCCAAAAGACGGCAGATGGTATCACCCAGCACGGCCCCGCGGCCATGGCCTATGGTGAGGGGCCCTGTCGGATTAGCGCTAACGAACTCCACCTGTGCGGTTCTTCCCGCCGCCAGATCGCTTTTGCCGTACTCCTGGCCTTTCTCCAATATGGATTGCAGTTCACCGTAAAGGCTTACCCCGGATGAAAAAAAGTTGATAAACCCCGGTCCGGCAATTTCTATTTTGGATACAAAATCGGGATGCAGTTTAAAATGTGCTTTAATATCTTCGGCAATCTCCCGCGGCGCTTTTTTCAGATGGCGCGCCAGCTGCATGGCCAGATTGCTGGCCCAATCGCCAAATTTTTCTTCTTTGGGGTGCTGGAGCACAATTTGGATATCGCTTATATTTTTTTCTTTGAGATAACGCTGCAGTTCCTGCTCGATATAGGTTTTAATCGTCATGCCACTTCTTCCGTAATATATTCCATTTCCGCATCGGCCCAGAGGCGTTCGATGGCGTAAAATTCCCGTGTATGCGGTTGCAGAACATGAACGATCACATCGACGTAGTCCAACAGGACCCAGTTCAGAAACTGATACCCTTCCTTATGCCGCGAACGGACGCCGAGATCGCGCAGTTCGTCGTCGATATGATCGGAAATGGCTTTCACCTGTGTGGGCGAATCACCAGTAACGATTACAAAATAGTCGGCAATTGTCGTCAGTTTGGATATGTTCATCAAAACGATTTGATGCCCTTTTTTTTCCTGAGCATATTCAATAATATGCCGGGCCAGTTCTTCCGAAGACAATTTTTCCTCCATTTATTGTTTTTTCCGGAAAATGGCAAGATTCCGAAAATCTTTGCCAATGATGATGGTAAGGTCGGCGATAGGGGAAGGATTTTCGAAGGATTCGATGAAACGGTGGTCCACGCCCATCAAATCGGCCAGGTCTCTAGCCCGGGCGATATTTTTGTCTGTGTTCATCTGATCGATGATTTTTGTATTGGGTACGTCAAATTTTTCTTTGCCCTTTTCCAGATAATTTCCCTGATTTACAACATCATAGTCATTTTTACGCAGCAACAGAGACAGCGCCTTGGCGATGCCCTTTTCACCGCAGCCGTTCAGAACTTCCACCTGCACCCGGGTTTGAACGGGGAAAATCGGTTCCAGCGTTTCCCGCTCGTCTTCCACAGGTTTTGCGCTCTGGTTCTGCTGCGGCGCTTGTTGTTCCGCAGACGAAACCGCTTTAACCGCTTTAACGGGGTTTTGTTTCCACTGAGCGATCAAATCATTTACGACGGGAAGGCCGTAGCGATATCCGAAATAGGCGCCCGCCCCAAGCAGGCCGACAATCAGTATAAAAACAAAAACTTTGCGCAATACGCCGGAAGATTGCGGGTTAGCGGGTACAGGGCGTTTAGCGGATACGGTATTTCTACGTTGCAGTGTTTGGGTTTGATATCTTCTGCGATGCCTCAAAGTTGTCTCTGTTCTCCGTCCAGTTTTAACAAAAAAATAACCGAACTCTTATCTTCATTTCGAGCCCGGTTATCAAAATAATTCATTTACCGGTCATTTCGTATCAAAAACGGAATGTTGGTTTAAACCGTTGTTGTTAAAGCCGTTATAAAAAGGCGAACGGTAAGAAGAATAGGGGCTGTATCCATAACCGGGTTGGTAATAACCCGGGCCCACATCCACACGCAGCATCAGGCTGGAGTTGTCGTCTATTTTATAATGCAGCTCGCCGCCGCCGAACAATCGTGGTTTATTTAGATAAAAATTCTCACCAAAGGTGTTATAGGGGGAAGTCATCACGCCCAGATTGGTGCGGATAAAGAGGTTGTCCGATACCCGATAGTCGATCGTGTTTAGATAGGCACCCACCATTACTCCCTGCCCGGCAAACGCGCCATACGACATGGAAAATGAATGGTGCATCTGGATTTTCGACGGATCAATCAACCCGAACAATACATCCTGGCTGGGTGTAGCCAGCAAACCGCTGAAATTGGGCAAACGGGCGTCTTTTTTTAACTGGGCGAACGATTGCGTCGGCATAGTAAATAATGCCGCTATAAAAATAAATACGATGAACCGTTTCATATCCTTGTCCCCTGTTATTTTTTCTCAAACTTATTAAAGCAAGGCAAGTAAATCAATAGTTTAATGATTAAACGCTGATTTTTTTGATTATGTTTCCGTTTAAAATTAGTTTTGCCTTTAAATGCAGCGATTATTTATCAAAAAAGGCAGCTTTGAGACCGCCTTTTTTTGTTGAACCACAGTGAACACAGAGGCTTTTTATTCTTAATTTTTCATTCTTAATTCTTAATTCTATTTCACCAGCAGCATGCGCTTTACTGCCGTATGTGTTCCGGCGGTTATTTTGTAGTAATACATACCGCTGGGCAGGCGTCCCGCCCTAAATTGAATGGTATGGAAGCCGGCCGGTAAAGTACCCTGTTCTATTGACGCCACACGCTGCCCGTTAACATTATATACTTCCACATGAACCGAAGCGGTTTCCGGCAATCCGAAACGCAATGTTGTAGATGGGTTGAAGGGATTGGGATAGTTTTGTTCCACCACAAATTCTTTCGGAAGCAGCGTTGTTAATTCTTCCACCGCAGAAACGTCCGAAACGCGCACCAAAATCGTATCCTTATCGCTGGCGCTGCTGTCGTCCGTAAGCGTGGCGTAAAGATAATAATCTCCGGTGGCCGAAGTAGAATAGATGGTCAGCGTGTCCGTGGAAGCATTGTAATTGTAACTGATTTCGGAACCGCTGGTAGTAAATGTCCAGGTTAGTCTTTCATAAGGTGTGTCCGAATCCTGAGCATATTGTTCCATTTTCAGCTTGGTGCTGTCATTAACATTCATATCGATCTGATCCGGCAATCCCACAATCTGTGGCGGATCGTTCAGGTTATTTACGGTAACCGTCTGGTAGGTTGTGTCCGTTAAGCCGTCCGGGTCCGTAACCACCACCATAAACGAATCCGTTCCGAAGAAATCGACTTCCGGAGTAACAAACACCGAATCGTTTACCAAAGAAGTGGTAACATGCGCCCCATTAAACGTTTGCCAGCTAAGCGTAGAATCCGCGTCATTTTCATCATCCACATAATCGAAATAATCTGATAACGGATAGGAGTACGTTTGTTCTTCATCAAAAGCGATTTGGGGTAATGCGGAAAAGACAGGCGCCATGCGATATATCTGGAATTTAATGTCATACAGGGTCGTAGTCGAATCCACATAAGAACTAAAGGCTACAATAAAGTCGCCCCCATCACGGATCGTTGCCACCCCCCGGTATTGGTCATTTTCTGTAATGGTATTTACCCGGAATTCATCGGACAGGTAATTTCCATTTTCATCTACACGTCGGGCATAAACGCCCTGTCCGGAGCCGTCCTGCAGGTTGCTTTTCCAAACGACCAGAAAATGGTTGTGATCATCCAAATCGACAAAAGGGCGGCGTTGATCATCGGGGATATAATCGTTCACCAGAATATCATCCCACAAGGTATCTCCGGAGCTGTTATACATTTTGGCATATACGCCGTAATCGCTGCCATCAATCGGGCCGGGCCCGCTTTGCCAAACCACGACCAGCATATTGTTATTATTCAGAGCAACATCCACATCTCGCTGGTACTGAGGCGTATAGGTATTGACCCGTCTTTCCGTACCGAAGGTTGTGCCGTCGGCGTTATATCGTTGAATATAGATGCCCCACTGCGATCCGTCCTGCTCTTTACTGGCCCATCCGACGGCAAAATCGCCCACTTCATTCATACTTACCGCCGGCTTCCATTGATCGCTGGTGGTATATGTGTTAACCAGAAAATTTGAACCTATAGGCGTACCATCGGCATTGTAACGCTGAGCGTATATATCATAAGTAGAATCGGGATAAATTTGCTGTTCCCAGACAATGATAAAATTACCATTGGCGTCGCTGGCAATATCCGGATAGGCTTGACTCAAAGTGTCGCTCGTATTCACTTTGAAGGAAGCGCCCAACGGATTTCCACTCGCATCAAAGCGGCGGGCATATACGTCAAATGAAATGGTGTCGTTCATACTTTGCTGACCCCAGGTTATGACAAATCCGCCGTTGGGTTGTAAGGCTACTTTAGGGAAATTCTGATTTTTGGCATTAGCGTTCAAATCTACCGGAAGCTCGTCGGTAAGTGCTGTTCCGGTGGAATCAAATTTACGGAAAACAATGGAGTTATATTGATTGGTGCTCTGCGGATAAAAATAAGACTGCCAGACAATTACAAAATTTCCCAGGCTGTCCGATTTTACATCCGGATTATCCTGAGTATAATCGGTTCTCGTATTAGCGGTTTTTTCGCCCTGGTATTTTACCTGACCATAGCTTAGAGTGCAAAGAATGAGTATTATCACATGAATAAGAAAACTCCGATACATTATTAATCCCTTTCTGCTTCCCAATAATAATTTATAGACCTATATGTAAATATTTTACAAAATCCAGCCAAAATTTAACCGGATTACATCCTGAAGTGTTTTATTACTCTCGTCTTTGTCCAGCACCCCTTTAAATTAAACTATGCTATTGATTACATTAGGATAATCTACAACCTAAAAATAAAGAAAAAGCCGTCATCCATACTGACGACGGCTATATTTTTTTGCAGTTTCTTCTATTTCACCAGAATCATTTTCTTGACTGCCGTGTGTAATCCCGCGGTTATCCGGTAGTAATATATACCGCTGGGCAGGCGGCCCGCCTTAAATTGAACGGTATGGAAGCCGGCCGTTAAAGTGCCCTGTTCCATTGACGCCACATGCTGCCCGTTAACATTATATACTTCCACACGAACTGAGGCGGCTTCCGGCAATCCAAACCGCAGGGTTGTTGTGGGGTTGAAGGGATTGGGATAGTTTTGTTCCACCACAAATTCTTTCGGAAGCAGTGTGGTTAATTGCTCCACCGCAGAAACGTCCGATACACGGACCAGAATAGTGTCCTTATCGCTGGCGCTGCTATCGTCGGTAAGCGTGGCATAAAGATAATAATCTCCGGCAGCCGAAGTGGAGTAGATGGTCAGCGTGTCCGTGGAAGCATTGTAATTGTAACTGATTTCGGAACCGCTGGTGGAAAAAGTCCAGGTTAATCCTTCGTAAGGTGTGTCCACATCCTGTGCGTAATCCTGCATCTTTAATTTGGTGCTGTCATTCGTATTCAAATCCATTTGATCGGGAAGGCCGACGATTTGCGGCGCATCGTTGACGCTGTTTACGGTTACGGTTACCAGAGCCGTGTCCGTACCGCCATTACCATCACTTATAACATAACGGAAACTTCCCGTTCCGTAAAAGTTGGTATCCGGTGCAAAAGAAACTGTCGTAGAGTTATTAATCGTCGCTACGCCGTTTATTTCATCAAGGGTGGCCGTAACCGAGAGACCGTCGTTATCGGGATCCGAATCGTTGGTTAGCACCGCTATTTCCACGGTTACATCTTCATCTGTCGCAGCATTGTCGTCCACCGCTACCGGGGCTTGATTTGTACCGCCCCCGCCGGCAATCTGTACCGCGGCATAAGCGTTTACACGTCCGGCTCCCAGTTTTCCTTTACGGGAATCGCTCAAATTGGCCTCAATATTATCGGCACTGTCATATAATTTTTGTTCCACCGTATCGGCAGCCAAACTTTGATTATGCGACCAGATAAGAGCCGTTACACTGGCCGCTATGGGCGTGGCCATCGACGTACCCGTTAATGTGGCGTATTCATCGGAGGCCGGGTTGTTCTTATCGTGGTAGGTGCTGTAAATATTCGTAGCCGGAGCGGCGATATTTATCCAGGTACCGTAATTGGAGCTGCCGTATTCGCTGTCATTTTCATCGGTTCCCGCAACGGATATAACATCATCACGGGAATTCAGATAAGCGGCATTCTCATTACCGTCGTTTCCAGCCGCTACAAAGATAAGCCGTTGTTTGGGATCGTTCGCGCCGGGGCTGGTTGTTCCGTAAATAAAATAATTTACCGCATCTGCAAGCGCTGCCGTTTCCGAGGAACCCCAGCTGCACGAGGCCAGTTTTGCTCCGTTATCCGCAGCATAAGTAAAAGCGCTGGCGGCAAATCCCATATCCACATAACCCGTCTCGAATAAACCCAGCCACAGATCAGACCAGCCGATACGCAAGGCCATAATTTTTACCCCGTTGCCCTGACCGTTGTTTTCACCCCAACCGCCGCCGGCCGAAGTAACACCCAAGCCGTTATTATTGATTGCCCCTACGTTACCGGCGCAATGCGTGCCGTGCCCGTTATGATCCCTGGGATCATTGTCTTCCACATCGTAATCATCCCCTTCGTCAAAGCTGTTGGGATTTCCCGTAACAAAATCCCAGCCAACCCAGTCATCATTATAACCGTTTCCGTCCTCATCCACAGTAGAACTTGTATCCGAGAGCTCGGCGCTGTTGATCCACATATTACCCTTTATTGTGTTCCGATCCGTTTCATCGGCCAGGGCACCGGCCAGGTCTTTGTGATACCAACGCACACCGGTATCCATTACAGCCACAATGATATTTGAACTGCCGGTTTCCAGATCCCATGCTTCCGGCGCATCAATATCGGCATCGTTGCTCTGGTTGATATGCCACTGACTGCCAATGCCGGGATCATTGGCCGTAGCGTATGTTTTGTGTATGGGCACAGCTTCGGCAACAATCACATCCGTGAGAGCGCTATATTCTGCTGCCACCGCCTGCTCATCCACATCCATATCGAAATACAAACGATACCAGGCGTTTAAGGTAACCGGCTGACCATTGTGGAATTTAATTTTATATTGTGGGAACAATCGCTTCATAGTCTTTACCCGGTATGCGGCATTTAAAGCATCTACCTTTGGTAAATCCGTAACACCCTGCGATATGGTATTTATATTTATGTTGCCTAAGGCCGATTGTGTGAATTTTACCAGAATAGTATTGGGGGCGTAACCTGCAAAGGTGCCTTCTGCCCAAAGCAGATTGGAGAAAACAAAAATTGTGGCGAAAACAAGTAGAATTTTTCTCATGGGACCATCCCTGATTAGATTATGGGTTAAGAAAATTAATTTTTTGAATGTAAATAATTATTAACGGTGGGATGTGTTGTATGGCACAGGATGGATGGATTCAATCTTCTCTGTAGTGGCAGCCCATGCTTTTTTTGTTTTCCCAGGCTGCAGAAGTGACGATAATGGCCGACCTTACCGCATTGCGCAAACCGATAAGGCTATCGGTTACCCGGGTTACCCGATAAAAGCGTTCGATTTCATTCTCCAGATTTCGTAGTTCGCGCAGGGCTCGTTCCAGGCGCCAGCGGTTGCGGATCAGCCCCACATAATTCCACATAATGGATTTAATATGATACATATCCTGACTAATCAGCGCCGGGTCCGGGTCGTAGGCGCCCACATCTTCCCAGGGAGGAATATCATCGGGGTTGTGAAGAGGATGTTTGGCGATTTGATCCCGGATATGACTGGCGGCGCGTTGTCCCCATACCAGTCCTTCCAACAATGAAGTACTGGCCAGACGGTTGGCTCCGTGCACGCCGGTGCAGGCTACTTCGCCAACGGCGTATAAATGATCGATGCTGGTCAGGCCCCATTCGTCCACCCAAACGCCGCCAATGGCGTAATGCGCGGCAGGAACCACCGGCACCAGGTCTTTGGTAATATCCACGCCGTATTCGAGGCAGCTTCGGTAAATATTGGGGAAACTGGCGCGGATGGTTTCGGCGGGGATATACGAAGCCAGGTCCAGATAAACATTGCTCACGTCATGCAAAAGCATTTCCTGATGAATGCTGCGAGCTACCACATCGCGGGGCGCCAGGTCTTTCCATTTGGGATCGTATTTTTGCATAAACGGTTCGCCGTCCGCATTTACCAGTCGGGCCCCGGCGCCGCGTACGGCTTCGGAAATAAGGAACTGCGGCGCGTGTCTGTGAAAAAAGGTGGTTGGATGAAACTGAATAAACTGGTTGTTGATCGCCCGCGCACCCATCCGGTAGGCCATGGCCAAACCGTCGCCGCGCGCGCCGGACGGATTGGTGGTACGCAGATAAATCTGACCCAGCCCACCGGTAGCCAGTACGGTATCTTTAGCCAGACAGCGGATCACTCGCTTGTTTTTTCTGTCAAATAGATACGCGCCCACGCAGGAACGGGGTTCGTACACCATTAAGCGGTTTAGAGAGTGGTGATGGGGTGCCAACAGGTCCACCGCCGTATGGGCGGTTAAGAGGGTAATGTTTTTTAAGGAACGCATTTTGCGTATCAGCGCCGTCTCGATGGTTTTACCTGTGGCGTCGGCGGCATGTATGATACGCGGTATCGAATGACTGCCCTCGTTTACATAGGAAAGAAAACCGTCCGCGTCCCGATCAAAGGGAACGGCCACATCTTCAATCAGTATTTCTTCCACAAGGCGCGGGCCCTCTTCGGCCAGGATGCGCACGGCCGGGGGGTAACAATGCCCGGCGCCGGCGCGGAAAATATCCTTTTCCAGAAGACGGGGCGAATCGTTTTTCCCCTTATAAATGATCCCGCCCTGGGCGTAGAGCGTATTGGATTCGGCGGGGTCTTCCGCACGGGTGGCCACAACCACCTGCAAACCCGCTTCCGCCAGACGAATTGCCGCAATACTGCCGGCAATGCCGCTGCCGATAACCAGAACATCGGTCTCTATACATTCGTTCATAAACAGGCCTATCCGATTTCCAGCATGCGCTGCACGGAACGAAGCGCCCGCACGCGGATGTCTTCCGGCACTTCGATTACATAACGATTGTGTTTTAAAGCGTTCAGGGTATCTTCCATGGTAATTTCATTCATATGCGGGCAGCGCACACTGCATAACCGCAGCATTTCTTTATCCGGATTGGCCGCGGCAATATTGTCGCCCATAGCGCATTCCGTAAGCAGCAGGTAATGCGGCGCCGTTGTTTGTTCCACATATTTGATCATGGCAGAGGTACTGCCGGAAAAATCCGCCGCCCGGGTTACCTCCGGACTGCATTCGGGATGGGCCAATATAACCACATCCGGGAATTGCTGCCGCACGGTGTTAATATCTTCCACAGTGAACTGCTCATGCACCTCGCAGCGTCCGCGCCAACCGATCATCTGGAAATCCACATCCGTATCGGCCGCATTATCGGACCTGCCCTTCAGATCGGGGAAGATGATGTGCTTACCCGTTTCCAAAGCCACATTACGGGCCAGGTATTCATCGGGGATGAATATAACGGTGTCGCTATGCAGGGATTCCACCACGGCGGCGGCATTTCCCGAGGTGCAGCAAATATCGCACTCGGCTTTCACATCCGCGTAGGTGTTTATATAGGTAACCACCGGAACACCCGGATACATTTGACGCAGCCGGCGCACATCCTCCGCTGTGATGCTTTCGGCCAGCGAGCAACCGGCTTTTTGGGCCGGAAGCAAAACGGTTTTTTGCGGATTAAGGATTTTTGCCGTTTCGGCCATAAAACGAACGCCGCAAAAGACGATGACGTCTTTATCGGTTTGCGCCGCTTTGCGGGCCAGTTCCAGAGAGTCCCCGCGAATATCCGGCACAAAATGATACAGCGCCGGCTCCATATAATTGTGCCCCAAAATCACCGCATTTTTTTCCTCTTTCAAGCGGTTGATTTCGGCGGCCAGCTCCGCTTTGTAACGCAACTCTGCTTCGGGAACCACGTTGCGCAGTTTTTCCTGCATTGCTTTGTAAATTTCTTCGACATTCATATCTCGAGGCTTCCGCTTGTAACAAACAATTTAAATGTATTGCTTTTGCTCTTACCAGAACTAAAAAATATTCTATTTCTTTACGGCTTAAATTACATAATTTCAACGCCCGGTAAAAATCAAAATTCAAAAAGTAACTTGTTTATTATGCGTATTTTATGCTAAATTAAACGCGTTCTTACGAAGAAGGGATTCATTATGCAAAAACCACTTTTGCGCTGGATATTGGCCATACTCATCACCCTCTCCGCTGCCGCATATCAACGACTTACGGGACCGACTTATCCGTTTAAGGGAGAGATTAGCCTTGACGGTCAATCCATTTCTTACAAGCTTTTGCGTTCCCACGGTGGTGCAGGCAATCAACCGGTTAGTCTTGCTTTGTTGGATACCAGCTACAGTGGCTATGTGGTGTTTAAGCGGTACAAGGTAAACGAAGAATGGCAAAAACTGCCCATGCATCGTACCGCAAACGGCCTGTATGCGGAACTACCGCATCAACCGCCCGCCGGTAAACTGGAATACTATATTTTACTGGAAAGGGGTACGGAACAGGTAACCATACCTGCGCATACAACGGTTGTAACCCGTTTCAAAGGCGAGGTTCCCCTGTATGTTCTTATTCCTCATATTCTGTTTATGTTTTTTGCTTTCCTTTTTTCCAATTTAACGGGGCTGGAAGCAATCGCCCGGGGGCCGAACCTTGCACGATTTACATTCATCACTTTCGTCCTTTTGATCATAGGCGGGATGATTCTTGGCCCGTTGGTACAAAAACACGCCTTTGACGCCTACTGGACGGGCATTCCGTTTGGATATGATTTAACCGACAATAAAACTTTAATCGCCGTACTTGGCTGGCTGCTTGCTCTGTGGGCCGTTCGGAAGAATCCGGACAAACCATCGACCCGTTGGCTGGTGGTTTTTGCGGCTGTGCTTATGTTAGCTGTATATTTGATTCCCCACAGTATGATGGGTTCGGAACTGGATTACAACAGTATGAAAGTGAAAACAGGATAACCGAAGGCCCGCGACACGAAAGGTAAAAATGTGAAAGACGCTGTCTCAGAAGCTGCCTTGCTCATAAAAAAGGCCCGAACCTGCACCGCTTTTACCGGAGCGGGTATCTCCGTAGAAAGCGGTATCGCTCCCTTCCGGGGAGAAGGCGGTATTTGGGGAAAATATGATCCCAAATATCTGGAATTAAGTTATTTTCTCGCCCATCCGGAAGAATCATGGGTAGTCATCAAAAAACTGTTTTTCGATCATTTTGTACAGGCCGAACCGAATAAAGCGCATAAAGTTTTGGCCCGTCTGGAGGCGGCCGATCTTTTACAGGCCATAATCACACAGAACATCGACAACCTGCACCACCGTGCCGGCAGCAAACAAGTGATCGAATTTCATGGAAATTCCCGGCGACTGGTTTGCCTCGAATGCCGTTATGCAACCGATATCAGGGACGATTTGTGGCAATCTCTGCCGCCGCGCTGTCCGCAATGCACTGCGGTGCTTAAACCCGATTTCGTATTTTTTGGTGAATCTATCCCTTCCGAAGCATTTTCCAATTCCTTTGTTTATGCCGTAAAAAGCGACGTGATGCTGGTGATCGGCTCAACCGGAGAGGTTTATCCGGCCGCTTCCGTACCGGAGCACGCCAGGCAATCGGGTGCAAAAATTATCGAAATCAACCCCCAACCTTCCGAATTTACAGGACGCATCACCGACCTGTTTTTACAGGGTAAGGCCACCGAGGTGTTAAGCGCTCTGGAAAAGGCCATATTTACATAAGGAGTGGTCAATATGAAAGTTTGCCGTGTGGAAGAAATGCGCGAAATGGATCGCCGGGCTGTAGAGGAGTTCGGCATCCCTGATCTTATTTTGATGGAGAATGCCGGTAACGCATCGTTTTTTGTAATCGAACAAAATATGAGGGTTGAAGACCGGCGCTTTGTTGTTTTTTGCGGGGGCGGAAATAACGGCGGCGACGGCCTGGTGGTGGCCCGTAAACTGCATGCCAACGGCGCTGCCGTTAAGGTATATTTGTTAAGCGATCCGGCGCGGTTTAAAAACAGCGCTCAGACGAATTACCAAACCGCGCGGAAGCTGGGCCTGGATATACAACGACTGGAAAACGTCGGAGAAGCCCGGGAAACGGTAATGGAAGCTGACGCACTGGTGGATGCCATTTTCGGTACCGGGCTTACCCGTAACGTGGAAGGTCTTTACTATGACGCTATCCAGCTGATTAATGACGCCAATAAGCCGGTGTTCAGCATCGACATCCCTTCCGGGATTAACGGCAACACCGGGCAGGTGATGGGCATCGCCGTAAAGGCAGCTTTCACCACAACGTATGGCCAACCCAAAGCGGGTAATTTGCTATATCCCGGTTACGGCTACGCGGGCAGGCTTTCGGTAACGCATATTTCTTTTCCGCCTCAACTGCATAACGATTCTTCCATTCTCGTGGAAGTGAACGATGTGCTTCCTCTTGCAGCCAGGCCGGCCCACGGCCACAAGGGCAGCTTTGGGAAAGCGCTGTTTATTGCCGGTTCGTCTCAGTACCTCGGCGCGCCCTATTTTGCGGCTCTGTCTTTTCTGAAAGCCGGCGGCGGTCTTTCTTTTCTGGCCGCTCCGCAATCCGTTGCCGCTCACATTGCCGCAAAGGGAAGCGAAATTATTTTGCGACCGCAACCGGCCGCTGCCTCGGGAAGCCTGGCGCTCAGCGCGCTGGAGGCTCTGTTAGAGCTGGCCGAAAGCGTTGATTTTGTGGTTATGGGTCCCGGCTTATCTCTCGATAACGAAACGCAGCAGCTTGTACGTAAGCTGGCCATTGCCATCGAGAAACCTTTGCTCATAGACGGAGACGGTCTGAGCGCCGTACACCCCATTCTGGATCAAATGAGTTGCCGTACCCAGCCCACCATTTTCACACCGCACATTGGCGAAATGGCGCGCCTTACCGGATTATCCGTAAACGAAGTCGGGGCATCCGCGATTGACGTTGTCCAGGAGTCGGCGGAAAAATGGGGTGCGACGTTGGTTTTAAAGGGCGCCCATTCTCTTATCGGCATGCCGGACCGGCGCGTGTTCATTAATCTGAGCGGAAACAGCGGTATGGCCACCGCCGGCAGCGGAGATGTGCTCACCGGAACAATTGCCGCTATGCAGGGTCTGGGATTCGGAATTGAGGAAGCGGTGCGAATGGGCGTGTTCGTTCACGGTTTTGCCGGTGATCTGGCCGCCAAAGATATTGGCGAGGACGGTCTTACCGCAGACGATATTTTGCGTTACCTGCCCGGGGCCATGAAAAAACTGAGAAATAACTACCAACAGGTACGCGAGCAGTACGGTGGGTTGATTACCGTAGTATAATTCGAATCTCACCTGTCCGGAATATTTTCTTTACGAAGATTCCTGTCGGATGAATGCTCAAAAACTAATTCTGAACGGCTCCATGGCACTTTTTATACTTTTTGCCGCTGCCGCACGGACAGGGATCATTCGGGCCGACCTTTTTTTCCACGCGAATAGGCTGTTTTTTACGGGAGCGCTCTTTGGACGCTTTTTGGATGTCCGATTCTTCGCCGACAGCTCCCTGAAACCCCAAACCTGCAGCCGACTCATGCACAAGCTGCATACGCTGCCGCTGACGTGCTTCCTCGCGGTTTATCGGTTCGGCCTGTATCTGAAATTTCCATAACCAGGACAGCGTTTCGGCATTGATGGTATGAATCAGATTCTCGAACATCAAATACGCTTCGCGTTTGTATTCTATTAAAGGATTCTTCTGCCCGTAGGCACGCAGATGAATACCTTCCTTCAGCATATCCATCTCGTACAGGTGATCCTTCCATTTTTCGTCGATCACCCGCAGGATAAAATAGCGTTCCAGTACAGTCATCCGTTCACGACCGATACGGGTTTCTTTGGTCTCGTAAATACGCAGCGCTTCATCTACAATATACTTTTTCAGGTCTTCTCTGGTAAAGGCGCCCAGTTTTTCCCGGATGGGCTGAAAGGAAACATTGAGAACGCCTCCCACTTCGCTTTCCAACCCGTCCAAATCCCAGTCTTCCGGATGACGGGCTTCGCCCACAAAGGAATCCAGTTGATAGTCCACATATTCATCCAGGATGTCCAGCACTTCCTGACGCGTATCTTCTTCCAGCAGAGCCACCCGACGGCGGTCGTATATGATTTCACGCTGCTGGCTCATAACATCGTCGTATTCCAGAAGCCGTTTACGAATGGCAAAGTTCTGCATCTCTACCTTTTTTTGCGCCTTTTCGATGGATTTGGTAATCATCGGATGCGTTATCACTTCGCCTTCTTCCGCGCCCAGCCGATCCATTATGCTGGCGATACGGTCGCTGCGGAACAAGCGAAGCAGATCGTCTTCCAAACTGAGAAAGAAGATACTGCTACCCGGGTCCCCCTGCCGGCCGCTTCGTCCGCGCAGCTGCCGGTCAATCCGCCGTGACTCGTGCCGTTCGGTACCCATAATGGCCAAACCGCCGGCCTCGGCAACGCCTTTGCCCAGTTTGATGTCCGTACCACGCCCAGCCATATTGGTAGCCACGGTAACCGCACCCGGTTCGCCGGCATGCGCTACAATTTCGGCTTCGCGCTGATGCTGTTTGGCGTTTAACACGTTATGCGGTATGCCCCGTCTTTTAAGCATGCGGCTAATGGTTTCCGACACATCCACTGAAGTGGTACCCACCAAAATCGGCCTTCCTTTGGCCCGCTCTTTTTCGATCTGTTCAATTAAGGCGTTATATTTTTCTCGCTTGGTACGGTAAATAACATCGTCGTAATCGATACGGGCGATGGGTTTGTTCGTGGGAATAACCACCACATCCAGCTTATAAATTTCCCAGAATTCGGCGGCTTCGGTTTCCGCCGTACCGGTCATACCGGCCAGTTTATCGTACATTCGGAAATAATTTTGCAGGGTAATGGTGGCCAGCGTCTGTGTTTCTCGCTCTATTTTCACATTTTCTTTTGCTTCTATGGCCTGGTGCAAACCGTCGCTGTAGCGGCGTCCGTGCATAATACGGCCGGTAAATTCATCCACAATAAGCACTTTGCCGTCCTGTACCACGTATTCGTCATCCCGTTCGTACAGGGCGTAAGCGCGCAATAATTGCGATATATTCTGCAGTTTTTCGCTGCGCTCGTTGTAGATGCTGTGCAGTTCTTCCTTTTTAATCAGCTTATCTTCGTAGGAAAGGCTCTCATCATTTTCTATTTTGGCGATTTCGCTGCCCAAATCCGGCAGCAGAAACATATCGGGGTCAGCCGGGTTCAGACTTTCACGACCTTTTTCCGTTAAATCAATAACATGATTGCGTTCGTCAATCATATAATACAGGTCGCCGAAGTAGTGTTCGTCTGAGGTTTTATTTTGTCCCTTATCGCGCAGGTAATCATTTTCCGTATCCTGCACCAGTTTTTTAACGCCGGTTTCCTGATACAGCTTAGCCAGCCGTTTATTTTTAGGCGCGCCTTTTTCGGCTTTAAGCAGTTTCATGCCTGCCTCGGCAGTCTTACCCTCTTTAAGCAGCTCTTCCGCTTCGCGGATCATCTGATTGACCAGCCGGGTTTGACTGTGCACCAGCCGTTCCACCAGCGGCTTCATTTCTTTGTATTTGTGGGTCGATTCGCTCACCGGCCCGCTGATAATCAGCGGCGTCCGGGCTTCATCAATGAGCACGCTGTCCACCTCATCCACAATGGCGTAATGATGGCCGCGAATCTGCACAATGTCATCCGGTGAACCGGCCATATTGTCGCGCAGGTAATCGAAACCGAACTCATTATTAGTACCATAGGTGATGTCGCAGTTATAGGCCTCCCGCCTTTGCGCAGGGGTCATATCATTTAAAATGACGCCGACGGTCATGCCAAGGAATTTATATATTTCACCCATCCATTCGGCGTCGCGTTTGGCCAGGTAGTCGTTCACCGTAACCAGATGAGCGCCTTTGCCTTCCAGAGCGTTCAGATACATAGGCAGGGTGGCAACCAGCGTTTTACCTTCACCCGTGGCCATTTCGGCAATCTTGCCCTGATGCAAAACGATACCACCGATAAGCTGGACGTCGTAAGGCACCATATCCCAGGTTACATCACGTCCAACCACCTTCCAGGTTTTTCCGACCAGGCGTTTACAGGCCTGTTTTACCGCAGCAAAGGCCTCCGGCAGCAGATCATCCAGCGTTTCACCGTCTGCAATGCGTTGTTTGAATTCCTCCGTTTTAGCCTGTAGCTGCTCATCGCTCAGCGAATCGAATTGTTCAAAATACTCGTTGGTTTTGTGTACCAGCGGCATGATCTTTTTGATATCCCGATCATGCTTGGTGCCGAATACTTTAGTAAATAGGTTTGTGATCATTATATCCTCAATCAATATCCTTTTAACAGTCTTTCCGCCAAATAAAGCGGCAATCCTGCCTCAATTATTTTTGCATAGGTCGTATGGATGTCATAATCCAAACGCACGTATTTTATTTCCCGTTTATGCGTATCATACAAAGTGTAGCAGAGCTGCGGGTTGCCGTCCCGCGGCTGCCCGACGCTACCCACATTTACGATATATTTATGATTTTGTTCAATTTGAACCAACGGCTCTCTGATCATATCCTGGTTGGAAAAAACCAGAGGCACATGCGAATGACCGATAAAACATAAATTCTGCGAAAAGGCCTGCATCTCAATAAGAGCATCGGGCATGGACAGCACATAGTACCAATGCGACGGATTTGTAGGCGATGAATGCACCATAATCATTTCATCATCCTGATGCGAAAACGGCAGAGATCGCAGATAGTTTTTATTATC
>DRQG01000151.1 GCA_011369465.1 Caldithrix abyssi | reverse complement strand
CGGCCTGGCACGGATCGTCGTTTCCCGATGGTAGTTACGGAGGCACTCCGGCCGGTTGTCTGGTAACCATCGACGGCAAAACCATTTATCATACCGGCGACACGGGGCTGTTTATGGATATGCAGCTCATCGGCGAAATGAATCCGGTGGATATTTTTCTGGTGAATATCGGCGATAATTTTACGATGGGCATCGACGATGCGGTAAAGGCGGTGGAACTGGTTAAACCCAAACTGACCATTCCCATGCACTATAAAACTTTTGATGTTATCGACGCCGATCCCAATGCTTTTGCCGCACAGGTGGAAAGCAAGGGCTTTAAAGCCAAAGTGCTGGGTATCGGCGAATCCTATGAATTTTAACGCCTTATGAACAACACCCAATTGGAGGCCCTGTACAGAGGGTTATTACAGGAATACTTCCCGCGCAAGTCGTATGATTTGCGCGCTTTTTTTTATCCCAGCCGCAGTGTACGGCATACGGTGGAACGGAAGCGCAATGTGATTGTCATTCGTATTGCCAAAAGCCTGCAAACGGCTCCGGAATATATTCTGCGGGTATTGGGGCTGATTATGCTGTTGAAAATTTTCCGCTACAGGGCAAACCGCGAACTGAACCGCGTTTACAGAGCGTATGTCCGCGAACATATCCTGCCCGAACAGCCGCTTCAACATCGGGCGCCGTCCTCCCGCTACACACCCAACGGGAAGTATTACAATCTGGATGCATTATTCGATAAACTCAACGGGTTGTATTTTGCGGGGCGGCTGCAAAAACCACTTATCGGCTGGAGTCTGAATCCCAGTTACCGCCGTTTGGGATTTTACGATCGGGACAGAAACTTACTGGTGGTAAGCCGTATTTTCGATTCCAAAAAAGTTCCGCAGGACATCGTGGAGTTTCTGCTTTACCATGAGATGCTGCACATAGATATTTCCATCACCGAAAAAAACGGCCGGCGACGTATCCATCCCCCCGAATTTTTACAAAGGGAAAAACTGTTTCCCAACTATGAAGCCATTCAAAGATGGTTAAAGAGAAGGCTGAAACGCCTGTAAGTAAATTCTTCTTCGCTATTGCTCTATGCGCCCATTTTAAACCGGTTTAACAATAACCCCTTCATTGCTTTGACCGTTGATGATAATTTTAAGGGGAGCGTCAAAGCGGATATGTCGTGTAAATTGCAGCCGTTCCAGGGCGGGTTGTTTGAGCAGCCAATCCCAATCTATGAATCCCTGTTTTTTGAACGCGTTCACCGTAAAATAGGCTACCATAAAGGATGTAATGTTTTGAAAGAAATGGGATCCCTGCGACGGCGCTACCATAAAATCCTTAAAACTGGTTTCCACAATGGCTTTGGCGCCGGCGATCTGATCCCAATTTACCGGGATACCCAGCCAGGGGTCCAATGTGCCCCATCGTCCTACACCGATCAGCAGGTAAGGGCGCCCTTCCTGTACCAGTTTGTGATTTAGCCGGCTCACTTCCTCGGCAACCAGTTTGCTTTTGGAACGCTGAAATGTATGATAATCCACCATGACGATGTCATAAATATCGTCGATAATCCCGTTCCCCATAACCTGAGGACTTTGGCAGATGAGCGATTCGTTTTTATAGCGGCTGAGCTTAAGCGCTTCTTTTTCGCGTTTGAGCACCATGGGCCGCATTTGCAGCAAACCGAACTGTTTGGGCTTTCCGGGCGGTACGGCCATATTAACGGCAAATTCGATTTCAACAGGGCTGCCCATACCCCAACTGCCGAGTTCCAACAGCATTTCTAAAATTTGAGGCAGAGGGAATATTTTATGCTTTAAAATAGGCGCAAAGGTGATCACCCGCGCTCCGGGCCGGGAAATTCCATCGTAGATGGTATTGTTTTCGTGGGAATAGGTGGACGCGGCAAAATAGAGCGTATGATCTTTTTCAGCTTCGCGCAGAGGATAGCTTCTCACGCAGATATCGTGTAATTGGTTAGGGTCTTCATTATGTGCCTCCATATCCAGCGCATAAAATTCGCGCTGATTGTTGCGCAGCGTTTCCTTTATGGAATGGAATTGAGGCAGATGATTCGGATAACGGGGGGAAAAACGTACACTATTACCGCCTTCCACTACGGTGCGTCCCAACCCAAAGGCGATGGATGTAATGCCGTCTTCCGGTTTTTGAGGCGGCACGGGATAAAAATTATACGATTTGGCCACACCGGCCACGGCCGGGTAAAAGCGGTTATTGTGCAGGGAACCCACCAGCTTGTGAATGATTACAGCCATCTTTTCTTCTTCCAGGCGGTAGGCGGTCATTTTTATATAATCTTTGGCGCTTTTGTAAAAAGTGGAGGCATAAACCCGTTTAATGGCCGTGATCAGCTCGTACAATCGTACCAGGGGATTCTCGTTATTGTTTGGGATCATATAGGTTTCGTAAACGCCGGCAAAAGGGTGATACTGCGAATCTTCCAATAAACTGGATGATCGAACCGCCAGAGGTTCGTGCACCAAACTGAGAAAATCTTCCAGCGCCGTCATAATATCTTTGGGGAAACGACTGGCTTCAAGAAATTTCTTAAGTATCTCGTTATCGTTTTCAGTTTTCAGAGCGAAGCCGCGTAAATCGTTTTCGTCCATAAACGTATCGAACACATCGGTGCCGATTACCAGCCCGGGCGGAACAAAAATATGTGTGCCTTCAAAGCGTTCCGGCAGATTATAATTGCTAATCAACATATTCAGAAAGCTCAAACCGCGTGCCTTTCCGCCGAGCGATCCTCCACCGACGCGGGCAAAACCGCTGTTGGGATCAAAACCTTCTCTGCTAAAATCGGTGATCAATCCCCGTTTTTGCATCTTGCGATAGGCGCGTAAAGAAGACACCAGATCTTCCCGCAAAGCCTCAACGGATGGATAATCGGACACTTTACGCGGACGCAATTTATGCGCCAGCCAGAACTCGGTGCGCGCCTTAAGCCAGTTGGAAAAATGGTTTTGCGAAGCATGGAAACGGATACTCTCCGCCGGGACGCTTTTAAGCATTTTCTCCAACGAAACCAAATCATGTGCGCGACCCACTTCCTGCCCGTTTTCCAGCCGGAAGATAAAATCGCCAAAGCCGAAATGCTGATTGGTGAACTGACTCACTTGCTGCAAAAGGGTAGGGGAATCCTTTAAAATAAATGAGGCGTTCAGGTCTTTTATTTTTTCTTCGTTTTTAGGGTCGTTGGATTGCAGCAAAATAGGAATATCACGCCGGCGCATCCGTACATTCCGGGCAAACTCGATACCGGCCTGCGGGTCTTGCACGCCATTGTGCATAAAATCGATGTCCGAAATAATGCCCAATACAAATTCTTCGTATTTTTCAAAATAGTCCCAGGCTTCTTCGTAGGTGGTGCAAAGTAATATTTTGGGCCGCGCCCGCATGCGCAGGTATTTATGGGTCAAATTGATGCCTTCGGAAATAAGTCGTTGAGACTGCTTGAGGATTTCTGTGTACAAAATCGGCAAAAAGGATGAATAAAAACGCACATTGTCTTCAATTAAAATAATACACTGCACGCCCACCAGCCGGGCGTCGTGATCCACATTCATGCGGTCTTCGAGATGTTTAATAATACCGATGAGGATGCGGAAATTACCGGTCCACACAAAAATACGGTCAAATACGCTAACATCCTGGTGGGTCATCAGCTCCGAAAGTTCCCGGTCATCGTAACCCAGCAGTACGACCGGAACGTTTAGATGCTCTTTACGTACTTTTTTGGCCAGCGTGGTGGCTTCCATATCTTCGATATGAGGTGTCGTAATGATTAAATCGAAGCGCTTTTCTTCCTTAAGGCGGCGGATAGCCTCCTCGCCTTTGGATACGCGGATGATCTCCGGCGAATGGCTCAGATTGAGTCCCTGATATTCCTTGCGGATCAATTCATACAGGCGGCCGTCTTCTTCAAAGACGTACAAATCGTACAAACTGGAAACCAGTAAAATATCGCGGATACGGTAGCGCATCAGGTTCTGGAATCCCTGGAAACGTGACCCGAAACCGTGTTCCACGCTAAAGGGTTCGGGTTGCTGCGCCAGAATTTTTTTGCTAGGAACGGCCATAGAACTATCACTTTATTGAATTGCCGAATGTATGGTTGGATGGGCAAAGGAAGCAATGAGTGATCGTTATCGTCCTGTCAGCGCAGGTTGAAATTTGGAATTCCGCTCCGCATCCCATCCGTGTCTGATTATACATATCAAAATTAGGACAATTTTCGTTTGCTAACAAATAATTTTGCTTGGTTTAGAGAAGCAGCTCTCTAAATAAAACCACAAAAAAAGCCTTCCACGTCTTTAAGACATGGAAGGCTCAGGCAGGAAGGGTATGAGAGATTTAGACCAAACCCTGATCCAGCATAGCATCGGCCACTTTAAGGAAACCGCCGATGTTGGCGCCGTTCACATAGTTGCCCGGCGTGCCGAAACGGTCGGCGTGTTCCACACAGGTTTTGTGGATGCTTTTCATGATGTGGTGCAGACGGTTGTCCACTTCTTCGCGCGTCCATGAGAGGCGCAGGCTGTTCTGGCTCATTTCCAGGCCGGATACCGCGACGCCGCCGGCATTGGCCGCTTTTCCGGGGCCGTACAGAATGCCTTTATCCAGAAAGATTTTTACGCCTTCCAGAGTGGTGGGCATATTGGCGCCTTCGCTTACCACATATACGCCGTTATTCAACAGATTCTGAGCGTCTTTGCCGTTGATTTCATTCTGTGTTGCGCTTGGGAAGGCGCAATCGGCTTTATGGTTCCACAGCGGGTTGTAATCCAGGCTAGGATCGGCCGGGGTGTAAACGGCGGATTTAAACTCTTCGGCGTACTCTTTGATTCGTCCGCGGCGTACGTTTTTCAATTCCTTGACAAATTCCAGTTTTTCGCGGTCAATACCGGCTTCATCGTAAATATACCCGCTGGAATCGGACAGGGTAACCGCTTTACCGCCCAGGTCGAGGATTTTTTCAACCGTATATTGAGCTACGTTACCGCTACCGGACACCAGACAGGTTTTACCTTCCAAGGTTTCGTTGCGGGTAGAGAGCATTTCGGCGGCAAAATAAACCGCGCCGTAACCGGTAGCTTCCGGACGAATCAGAGAACCGCCCCAGTTAAGACCTTTGCCGGTTAATACGCCGGTAAATTCGTTGCGCAGCTTTTTGTACTGGCCAAACAGAAAACCTATTTCGCGTCCGCCCACGCCGATATCGCCGGCGGGTACGTCGGTATTAGGGCCGATGTGACGGAACAGCTCGCTCATAAAGCTCTGGCAGAAACGCATCACTTCGTTATCGCTTTTGCCCTTGGGATCAAAATCGCTGCCGCCTTTACCGCCGCCCATGGGCAGGGTGGTCAGGCTGTTTTTGAATACCTGTTCGAAGGCCAGGAATTTGAGAATACCGAGATTTACGGACGGATGGAAGCGCAGACCGCCTTTGTACGGACCGATGGCGCTGTTCATCTCGATGCGGAAGCCGCGGTTTACCTGTACTTCGCCCTGATCGTCCAGCCAGGGTACGCGGAACATAATAACGCGTTCCGGTTCTACAATGCGTTCTATGATTTTCGCGGCGCGGTATTCCGGATGACGTTCCAATACCAGAGCCAGCGATTCAACCACTTCTTCCACCGCTTGATGGAACTCAGGTTCCGCCGGGTTTTTGGCCTTTAGTTCGGCCATTAAATCTTTTACGAAATCACTCATTTCGACCTCCGTAATAAAATGAATCGTTGTAGTCTGTAAACCGGTCGTTTGTAAACCGGCTTATAAAGATAATTTTACGGATAAAAAATAGGAAGTATGCAAACAAAGCAAAACAGCAGAAACTATGAAAGTTTTGTAGTAATTTTTATTACAAGGTAGCTGTAGGGTATTAGCTTTTGGCTATTGGCTATTGGCTATTGGCTATTGGTTATCAGTTTTCAGTTTCCAGTTATCAGTTAATAAGTCTTTCCCGCATCCCGCATCCAGTAACCAGTTTCCAGCATCCAGTAACCAGTTCCCAATTACCAGTTCCGAGTTTCGAGTTTCTAATTCCAAGTTTCTGCTTCTTCGTCAACCGCCACTTACCACTTTCGTACTAAGTACTAAATACTATGTACTTCCCCCGCCTTTGTCCCTTTTATCCCTATGAATCAAATTTATTGTTGCAAAAAAATTCCTTTTCTTCTTGACAACGGGGGGGGGGGGATATATTATATTGTAATCACATTTCACAGCATTTAATCGCTTGCACGGGCCGTACCGCTCCGCCTGTCCGCCGTAGGCGGGCCCCCCGGCGGGGATTTCCCCAAAACGTGGGAACGGGTTCCCCGGGTACGGTTAGCCCAAAGAAATGGCCCGGCGTTATAATCTCAGAGTAACGCCAAAAACGTCATGCTTCGACAGAGCGTCATACTTCGACGGGGCTCAGTATGACGCTGAGAGGGCAAAACGCGTGCGGCAAGTTTGGATTGGGTTTTAAACTTGTAACCGTAAAAGGGAGGCGGTTAAATGCAATATCTTTTATTTGCTTCATAAAATCCATTGCACCTTATTATTCTTCATACTTTAAAAACAATACAAAATTCGGCTGATTTAAATATTACCTTATGTCCAAAATCTGAAGAAAGGAGAAAAAACATGTTTAGAATAAGTAAAATATCGATTTATTTTTTTACCCTGGTAGTTATTTGTCATTCTCAAATTACGGACACTTTAAAATACTACTATCCTTATACGCCAAATGATTCAATATCAAGTGGATGTGCTTTTATAGACGATTGCTATCAACCCGGTTATTGTGAACCTATTGCTACATGGTTTACCCCGGACAGTTCATCGCCGGATACCGGTTTTAATGTGTATTCTATAAAAAAAATACGCTTGTGCTTTACTCGTCCTAATAAGAATACTTCCATATCCTTTTATCTGGGTTCCGGATTTCCGGCTGAACAAAACAAAATATACCAAAGCTATTTTAGCGTGGACAGCACGGAAGTTAACCCGTATTTCTTAGATGACGGAAAATATATTTATAAAGAAGTGGATGTTTCGGGAGTTGAGGAGCTTAAAAATATTCCCCTGGATACTTCTTTTTGGGTACAATTAGACGAAAAAGTATTTGAAGTTTATAGCATTGGAGCAAAAATAGGATCTGAACCTTATGGGAGCGGCCATAGTTTTGATAGTTATTTGCCAAATAATGAAGGCTGGACACGCTCCGGTTGTGATTGGATAATTGAAGCTGTGGTTGAATATGATAAATACTCGGATATTATAGGTCATAGCCTGCCTAATGTGATAAAAGAAGCAAAATTATTTCAAAACTATCCCAATCCCTTTAATTCCCAATTTACCGTCATTCCTTACGAATTATACAAACCGGCCTTTGTTTCTCTCTACATCTATACAACTAACGGAAAAAAGGTCGGTAGTTTTGTTAACCAACATCAGAAAGGAGGCCGACATGAGATAAGAATCAATGTGTCCGGGTTGTCATCCGGCGCTTATTTTTATGTATTGCTAATTGACCAAAAACCTATGGCGTCCAGGGCCCTTGTATTGGTCAAATAATATTAATTTTTCAAACAAGGAGGAACAAATGCTTAAAAGAGTTCTTTTTGCCGTATTCATATTTTGCGGTTCAACATTTGCCCAAGAAACGTTTAAAGCGGGCGAAATAATAGTGATGTTTAAGAATCAGGGGAAGAATTTAGCGCTTACAGTGAATGAGAAGGGAGTAAAGACAAATTTACAATCAGTTGATCGATTAAATAGCAAATATCAATGTACAGATATGTACCGGCTTGTAAAATCTCCCATATCATCAATTGAAGGATTATATGTTTTGACGTTTCCCAAAGATAAAGATATGTTGAAAATAAGGGAAGATTACGCAAAGGATGACAATATAGAATATGTTGAACTGAATTATCAGTTAAAAATTGCAACAACTCCAAATGATTATTATTTCTCTCAACAGTGGAATCACGACAACAGTCATTTGCAATCCGAATCTGCCTGGGAATTACATAAAGGAAGTTCCAATGTGATTATAGGTATTAATGATACGGGTATTGATTGGGAACATCCGGATTTGAAAAATAATATCTGGGTAAACCCGGGCGAGGACCTTGACGGCGACGGCGTCGTTGGCGATTTCGGTTTACCTACCAGTGGAGGCGATGAGAATGGGATCGACGATGACGGAAACGGATATATTGATGATTTAATCGGTTGGGATTTTTACAGCAATGATAACAATCCAATGCACAGTTCGACAGACGGTACAGCTCACGGTACAAAGGTTTCCGGTATGGCCTCTGCGGTGACAAATAATTCGATAGGCGTAGCCGGTGTTAGCTGGTATTGCAAGCTTATGCCAACAAGAGCAGGTAATCATAATTATATGTATACAAGTGATGCTGTTAGTGCAATTTATTATGCTGCTGATAACGGGGTAAAAGTAATAAATATGAGCTGGGGAGGCAACTCGTTATCTACAAGTTTAAAAAATGCATTGGATTACGCTTATGATACAAAAGGTGTTGTATTAACAGCAGCAGCTATGAATGCGAATAGTTCTTCTCAATGGTATCCTGCTGCTTATAATAAAGTTATTGCTGTTGCCGCCTTAAATCAGGATGATACAAAAAAATCCAATTCTAATTATGGTTCCTGGGTGGATGTTTCGGCTCCTGGTATAAATTTATGGACTACAAATTGGCAGTATCCAAACACGCATACATATATACAAACCGGAGCAACATCCATCGCCAGCCCGCAGGTTGCCGGTTTAGCCGGATTGGTTTTTTCCATGGATCCGTCTTTATCCAATAGTACAGTTCGAAGTCTGATCGAAGATAATACAGACTATATTGATGATGTCAATCCGTCTTACGCCGGATTATTAGGCAGCGGCAGAATAAATTCTTATAAAACATTAGCTGCTGTTGCCCCACCTGCTGTTCCTCAGAACTTTCATATTGTTTCGGTTCCGGCTAACAACGGGCCTTATGAACATCCCAAACTGATGTGGAACGCCAATAGCGAAGCGGATTTAAGCGGCTATAAAATTGAACGTAAAATAAACAGCTCCGGCAGCTGGATTACGATTCATACTGCTTCGCCCGGTGAAACCGAATATCTGGATTTGGATATAACCAGAGAGAGAGGCATGAACGATTCCAAGGCCTATTACCGTATGCGCGCTTACGATACGGTAGATTTGTATTCCGCTTATACGCCAACCCAATCGTATAGCTTTAGCGGGGACGCCAGTTTTAAACCTCCCGCTCATTACACCAAAAAAGATATACCGGATGAATTCGCTTTACTGCAAAACTATCCCAATCCGTTCAATCCTCAGACCCGCATAGCGGTAGATTTGCCGAAAGCCTCTCATGTTGTTCTAAAGGTTTATTCAATCAGCGGTGAGGATATAGCCACACTGGTTAACGGACAACTTGAGGCGGGTAAATACAATTTTACGTTTAACGCCGGCCATCTTCCTTCGGGGATTTACCTGTATCGTTTAAAGGCAGGCAATTACGAAGCGGTAAAACGCATGCTGCTTGTAAAATAGGCTGCTTACCTCGGTTAAGCGTTCCGTCCCCACAGAACAAACAAAGCCTTAGCAAGCAGCCTGTACAGCGTCCTTCTCTACCTCTGAGAAGGGCGCTTTTTTAATTTACGAAAAAATGAAGGGGTTGGAAAATGGAAATTGCAATTAGAAATTTGAAACTCGAAATTGGGAGGCCGTTTTTCACGCAGCCGGCTGAATTAACGGCTTAAGTTTTTAGTTATCAGTTGTCAGTTTTCAGTTATCAGTTAATAATTATTAAGTTATTGGGTTATTAGTCTCCAGTTTCCAGTTTCTAGCATCCAGCATCAATTAACCAGTTCCGAATTCCAAGTTCCGAGTTCGGAATTTCCCCCCGCCCCGGCGGGTTCTTCGCTTCGCTACGAAAGTTGTCAGTTACTAAGTTATTAGGTTATTTGGTTCCTAAATCTTAAATCGCCCGCCACAGGCGGACAAGTTAACCGACAGTCGAAAATCCGGTCTTTTGGCTGCTTGCCCTGAGCAACGTCGAAGTTGCCTGCGCTGAGCGACGTCAAAGGGAACGAGATAAACTTCTACCCGATAAATCGGGACAGGCGAGGTTCAGCATCTGGAAATACGTTCCCTGAGCCTGTCGAAGGGAACCATCGGCTTCGACAGGCTCAGCCTCCGAATACTTGACCTTGCCTTTCCTTGCAGGTCGGAGCCGAAGGGACGGCTTTCGGTTATCAGCTTTTGGCTGTTGGCTATTGGTCATCAGTTCTTAAATCTTAAATCGCCCGCCACAGGCGGATAAGTTAATCTACATTCGAAAATCCAGTCAATCCGCTGTTGGCTACCTGCCATAAGCGCAAGATAAATCTTGCGTTACTTTGTGCCTTTGCCCCTTTGTGCCTGTATAGGTTAACCACAGAGCAGCCAGAGGCTTTTTATTCTTAATTTTTCATTCTTAATTCTTAATTAATCCATTTACCCTTCAATCAACTTATTGCGGATGGCGTAGCGGGTCAGTTCCACATTGGATTTCATTTTCATCTTTTCCAGAATGCGGTTACGGTAGGAATATACGGTGTGAATACTGATGCAGAGTTCTTCGGCAATGGCTTCCGCGCTATCGCCCAGGGCAATCTTGCACATAATCTGATATTCCCGGTCGGAAAGCGCCTCGTGGGGAAATTCCTTTTCTTCCGTACGATAGGTATCGGCCAGCTTTTCGGCCAGCTCGGGACTGATGTATTTGCCCCCGTTTACGATTTTATGAATGGCGTTGACCAGCTCTTCCGGCGCGCTGACCTTTTTTAAATAACCGGCGGCGCCGGCTTTGATGGCCCGCAGGCCGTATTGGTCTTCACCGTACATACTCAAAATGAGCACTGGTATCTGAGGATAACGTTCCTGCATCTCCTTTAGAGCCTCCAGCCCGCTTTTTCCCGGCATGTTAATATCCAGCACCACCACATCCCAGGAATCTTTTTCCAGCAAGGCAAACATTTCGCGGGCGTCGGCCGCTTCGCCGGTTACCTGCATATTGCCGGCTTCGGCTACAATTTGTTTAAGGCCTTCACGCACGATAGCGTGATCATCGGCGATGAGAATTTTGATCATAGCGTCGTATCGGTTGCTTCCAGTGGAATGGTTACTTTTACATTGGTACCCTTGCCGCGCACGCCGTGTATTTTCACTTCACCGCCCATCAGCAGGGCGCGTTCGCGCATGCCCAGCAGCCCCAATGATTGGCTGTCGTTAATTTGCGCCTCGGATATTCCGGAGCCGTTGTCGGTTATTTCCAATACCAGGTGATGATTGCGGCGGCGCAGGAAAATCGACACCTTTTCGGCCTGGGCGTGTCGGGCTACGTTGGTTAAGGCTTCCTGAAAGATACGGAATACGGCGGTAGCCTGTTCGGGCGTTAAATCGATTTCTTCTTCGGGAAGAGAGTATTTACAAAAGATGCCGGTTTGCTTCTGGAAATCCTCCGCCTGCCATTGGATGGCGGCAACCAGCCCCAGTTCGTCCAGGATGCCGGGCCGTAATTTTGCAGAGATGCGCTGTACGGTTTCCACCGTTTGGTCTATGAGCTTACCGATAGAGGTGGTTCGCTCTTTCAAATCATCCTGATCGGGGCGCAAACGATTGGCCAGAAGCGCCACCTGGATTTTAAGCACACTGAGTACCTGCCCCAGCTCGTCGTGAATTTCCCGCGCAATCATTTTGCGTTCTTCCTCACGGATAAATTGCAGGCGCGAAGCAAGGTTGCGCAGCTGGTCGCGGCGTAGTTTCAATTCCTGCTCATGGCGTTTGCGCTCGGTAATGTCGCGCAAGATGGACAATACGGCCGGACGATTGTTGAATTCGAACAAATGCGAGCTGACTTCCATCGGGATAAGACGGTGATCCCGGCTAAAAAAGGGCAGCTCGAAAATAACATGACGCGACTGCATCAGTTGAGATACTATTTTTTGTATTTTTTTATGAAGTTTTTCCGGCACCAGATGGTAGGGATTCTGCTTTAACAATTCTTCCCGAGAGTACAGCAGGCGTCGGCAGGCGATGTCGTTCACTTCAATAAAGGCGCCGAGACGCTGACCGGGATCCAAAAAATTAACGAGTACGGCGTCGTTGGCGTTATTAAACAACAGCCGGTAACGCTGTTCACTTTTGGCCAGCTGCAGTTCCGCTTTTTTACGCTGTGTAATATCTTTAATAACGCTTAAAAGGAATTTACCCGAGCCGGGAATTTGCAGGTAAGAATTGGCAAAGGCCAGCCATTTTTTTTTACTGTTCCACATCAGCCTTTCGCGCTCGCCCTGCGATTCGATGATGTCATGCTCAAAATTATGCTGGTAATCCCGTAAAAATTCTTCGCGCAGGCTGGGATGATAAGCAATGCAAAACGGCTGTCCTTCAAGCTCGCTGCGGCTGCGCTCTACAATTTTGCAGAAAGCGTCGTTTACAATGATGATCGTGCCGTCTTTATCGGTGAGGCGCATGCCGTCTCCGGAGATCTCCCATAAACGGCGGAACAGAACTTCCGATTCGAGTGCCGTAAGAGCGCTGGATACCAGAGTCATTTTTTCGTTTTCTCCGGTTGATGCAGCGGCAATTCCCGAATGCCGCTCTTATCGATTAAATCAAACTTGGAAAAAATATCTTCCTTGTTTTTTATGTCTTTGGCATCCACCAAATGCACATCCAACAAACCGCCGGCTTTAAATCCGGTACGCAGATAGTTAATCTCATCCAGACAACGGCTCCAGCCCTCCAGCCAGTTCTGTAAATCTCGTTTTTGCTGTTCATTTCCTTCAAAAAGAACAAGCAGGTCTATATCGCTGCCGGCCTGTGCGGTGGCGTCGTGCGTGCTGCCCAGCAGATACAGGGCTTTAACGCCTAAACGCGTGGGGTCAAGCTGCTCGGCGATTTTCTCGGCAAAACGCAAACGCCAGCGGGCATGCTCGGCGCCGGTGGATTCCACCTGTAATTTAAATTCCTGATCGGTGGAAGCTATACTGCCCGGAGGGGCAAACAGGGCTACCGCCTTGTCTTCGTCAGCGTTCATCAAAACGTTTAGTTGCATTCCGTTTGCAGCCTGCTTTACATCGATCACGTGCACCACGTTACTCAGGTGAGAAAAGGCCGGTAAAATTTCATACAGGGCGTTGGGCGATTTGGTGAGAAATTTCTCATTAAAAACTATTCCTTTCTCGTCGGGATAGAGCGGCAGATAGCGGATGTTCGCCTCCACCAAATCCTGGAAAAAGTGTGTGCCAAAAGACAGATCGGGGACATAATTGCCTTTTTTACGGGCGATTTCGATCAGCATGGCCGTATTGTTTATTTCCGAGTAGGTGACGCTGACGCCCAGTTTAATATCGCCGCGGCTGCCCCAACGGCCCGGGCCCATCAAAATGAATTCGCGGGGGGGAAGTGTTTTGTTGAGCTGGCCGATCAACTTGCCCACAGCCAGCAGTTCGTCCCGGCTGCTCAAAGCGGCGTATCCGTCCGGATCCACATATACGATAAAATTTATATTTCTTAACTGGCCGTTGGTCACGTAGCGCTCGGCGGTAAACAGGATACGCTCCGCAGGGATATTTTTGGGGATTTCCGCCGGTGCGTCGTATTTGCTGTAACTTTGCGGGCGGCATTGCAGCAGATAAAAATCGTTCCCGTCCGAGGCAAATTCAATATCTACCGGTGTGGCCATGGCTTTTTGCAATTCTTTTAAAATATGACGCATTTGTTCCACAAAGCGGCTATTGCGAATTAACCCATCGGCCGTAATAATGATATCGTCTTCCGCAAAATCGGTGTTAAACGTGGGCGGTTTCAAATGGCCGTGTTCGAATACGGAAGCCAGTTTTTCGATACCCGGGTATTCGTTGCCAAATTCACGCAGTAATTGACGCAATTCGATGGTTTCAAAACGGTTGGCTTTCAGGTTGACCACATCCACTTTTTGTGGCGAATAGCGTACGATCTCATCCACGCTCACATTGGCGCGCAGGCCGGGCTGGCCGGGTGCTATCAGGATCGGGTAGTCGTCGCTGAGACGATCCACGGCGCGCGTACCCAAACCCGGCACCAGCCGGATGAGTCCGTCTTCCTTTTTTATACGCGGCGACCAGCGAAACTCGTTGTTGCTGAAAGCCACCCCGGCAAAAGAGGGCAGATAATAATTGCCCACCCGCTGGCCGACCACTTCCTGAATAATGATACCCATTTCCTCGTGAAAATCGAGCAGGCCGCGTTCGGCACGGTAACCGATGGGATCGGGCCCCACGGTCGAAGCGTACACCTCGGCAATGGCGTCCAGCAAAGCGTTCAGGCGGTCGCTTTTACTGCCCTGGTTGGCAATGAACAGGCTTTTGTACTTACCGGCAAAAGCCGAACCGAGCCGGTCTTCCAACAGACTGGAACTGCGCACAACCAGCGGCACCTCCCCGAAATCATCCAGAGCCATCGAGAGTCCCTGCACAATATCCGGAGGGAAGTGAGAATTCTTGAACAACAGCACCACATGCGGGTACTCTTTGCGCACTTCGCTAATGTCTTTGTATTTCTGTTCCAGTATCTCTTCCAGATTGTTGAAATGCATAAAATAAATCATTACGTCGGAAGTGATGAACCAGGATTTGGGAATTTTGATATCCTGCAAAAGCTCGTTATTTTCAGCGGCTTTTCGTAAAATACGATGCGCCAGAATAACGCCCGCGCTTTTGCCGCCCAGTTTGCCGTGGCTGTTGGCCGGATATATTACCCTGGGCAAAAGATCGCGAAAATCGGTAACCCGGATATAGTTTTTGGCAATGTTGATAAATTCCAGTTGGTCGCTGAAAATGCGGCGAATCAGACCGGCGCGCACACCCAAAAGAGAGGACGGCGTTAACTCCATGCCCTCCGGAGTAAGCTGGTAGTAACGGCGGATGGCGTCGGCAATTTCGTTAATGGATGTATTTTTAGTAGAAACCGCCCGCACGAGGAAGGCGGTTTTGTCCTGCTGCATCCACTTTTGAATGAGTCCCAGCAATTCTTCATTGCTGAGGTGACGAACCGCAATTTCATACACCTTTTGGATGAGTGCATTGGAGGTGGTAAGCGTGCGTTTTTCCAGAGGAATATTGCTCTCGCCGGAGACCTCGTCAAAATCGTAGGTGGACGAGGGGGCAAACTCCTGCAACAATTCTTCCGATTCTTCCACCCCTTTCCACACCAGATGATTGAGCATTTTGCGGGAAATACGGCCGTACAAATCCAGATCGGTGCGGCGGATAAGTTCCAGAACCACTTTCCACTCGCCGGGTTTCTGGCCGCTCATGCCTTCCTTCGTGCTGGCCCAGCGGTTGAAAACCTGTTTCAATTTCTGATACATTATGAAGTTGCTTACCCGCTGGGAAATGGAATCGATCAATTCTTTCTCATCCACAAGAAACGGCCCCACTTCCAGTTCGGGTTTTTCTTCGCAATAGCATACACGGATGTTGCCCACGGTGCGGTTGTTCACCCGCAAATCGGAGTTGAGCGCCCAGGGTGAATCCTGGTAATTATCCGATGTATAGGTTCGATCACCGTATTCGATTTTTACCGCACAGGCTTCGGGATATTGCATGGCCGGAGGGATAATTTTAACCAGTTCGGTAAAAATCTCTTCCGAAGAAATATCGGGTTTATGAAGAAGCTCTTCCACCTCATAGAGGCAATTCAACTCTTTAACCCGTTCTTCCAGGGTGTCTATTAATTTGTCAAGATTCTGTTGCGTGGTATTCATATTCAAATTTAGTTAAGGGTACTTGTTAAATAAGGCTCCCGGTTTGGGCCGTTTATCGGCACATTTCAAAATATAAAAAAATACGTCCTAAATAGCCACTAGTTAAAAACGGGTTTTATTTTAAACAAAAAAGGCGGTCCTGCCGACCGCCTTATTCGGAATTCGGATGATACGTTAGACCCAGCCTCTGTCATGGCAAGCCTGTGCCACGCGCTCAATGGCAATCACATAGGCGGCATCGCGCATGTACAATTTGCGCTTATCGGACAGGTTGGTCACCGACCAAAAAGCGGAGGTCATTTTTTGATCCAGTTTGTCCAGAACTTCTTCGCGGCTCCAGTAAAAATTCATATTGCTTTGTACCTGCTCAAAATAACTGCATGTTACGCCTCCGGCATTGGCCAGAAAATCGGGGATGACAAATATACCGCGTCTTTCCAACACTTTGTCCGCTTCGGGTGTGGTAGGGCCGTTGGCGCCTTCTCCGATAAGCTTCACCCGCCGGCTTATCTTCTCCACGTTTTCCGCAGTGATCTGATTTTCCAAAGCGCAGGGCAGCAGAATATCCACATCCTGGCTCAGCCATTCATCGCCCGGTAAAACTTCGTAGCCTTTCTCTTTGGCCTTTTCTTTATCAATACCGCCAAAACGATCGGTGATGTCGCGCAGCTCCTGCAGGTCGATCCCGCTTTCTCGCTTAAAAGCGTAAGACGTCTGGTCGTTCTGATCCCAACTGGACACGCAGATAACTTTACCGCCCATTTGGGTGTACAGATCGATGGCGTATTGGGCTACATTACCAAAACCCTGCACGCTGGCCACGGTGTTTTCCGGTTTCATATCAAGATGCTTCAGCGCTTCACGAACGGTAAAGATAACCCCGTAACCGGTAGCCTCGGTACGTCCCAGCGAACCGCCCATGCCAACCGGTTTGCCGGTGATGAGTCCCGGTTGTTTTTTCCCGGTGATGACTTCATATTCATCCAGCATCCATAGCATGTGCTGGGCGTTGGTCATTACGTCGGGCGCAGGCACATCCGATTCCGGGCCGATGTTTTTATACACCTGCCGTACCCAGCCGCGGCAAATAAGTTCCTGCTCGCGCAGGCTTAAATTATGCGGGTCGCAAATGACGCCCCCTTTGCCGCCGCCCAGAGGCAGGTCGGCCACGGCGGTTTTCCAGGTCATCCACATGGAAAGCGCCCGCACCGTATCGATGGTTTCCTGGGGGTGAAAGCGGATACCGCCTTTTGAGGGACCCCGTGCATCATTATGCTGCGACCGAAAGCCGCGAAATACTTTTACACTGCCGTCGTCCATGCGAACGGGAATACTGAAATGAAATTCACGAATCGGGTTTCGTAACAAATCTCTTGTAGCCTGATCCAAACCTATCATATCGGCAACTTTATCGAATTGTGTTTGCGCCATTTCAAAAGCGTTGAAAGATTTGTCAGCCATGCCTCGGTTCCTTTCCTTAATAATAGCGTTGTTTACACGGTTAACCATATCCAAAACAGGATAAGCCATAATTTAACAATATAGAAGCGAAAATAAAACAATCTTTTTAACAAAATTTATACTGATTTCGGCCGTTAAACCTGATAAAAACCGTTTAAAAAAAATGCTAATTTTTCTTGCATTCCAGTCGAAAAGATGTTATCATAGTGGTGTAAAATTGCTGGAATTCCCTTAAAATGGTTAATAATCCCTAATTTGGCTTGGCCATGGTACCACTCGATTTCGTCGGGAATTATTTATGTTCTCTCGACACTAAAAACAGATTCAATCTTCCGGCCAATCTGCGCAAGGCCTTTATACCCGAAGCGCAGGATACCCTGGTCTTTACGCGGGGTATGGAAGGTAAAAACCTGTACGCTTATCCTCTGAATGAATGGCATCGCATCACCAGAGGGCTGCGTTCCCTGAACCCGTTTGACACATCGGCCAACGATTTCATCCGTGTTTTTGCCGGGGACGCCTTCAACGCCCGCTTTGACAGTCAGGGCCGGTTAATGTTACCGGAATATATACTCAAAATAGGCCAAATCAAAAAGGATTTGTTGATTATTGGCGCCTTAAACAAGCTGGAAGTATGGAATCCGGATATTTATGCGGAATTTGCCAAAGAGCGGCAAAAACCCATTGCTAAAATGGCGGCCGATCTGCCGAAAACAATGTCCTTTGAGTGGTAAAGGATACAGGCCATGCAGGATCGTTACCATGTGCCGGTGTTGGGGCGGGAAATCTCCAAATATTTGGTAAAGAACCCGCATGGCGTTTATCTGGACGGTACCCTCGGCGGCGGCGGACACGCGGAATTACTATTAAATAGTCTGGAAAGCGATGCGCACTATATCGGCATAGACCGTGACGCCGAAGCCATTGAATTTGCCCGAAAGCGTCTTTCGGCATTTCAGAACATAACCTTTTTTCAAGGGACATTTACGCAAATGCGGGAAGCGGTGCGCCGGGCCGGTTTTGAAACGGTGGACGCCATTCTGCTGGATCTGGGTGTTTCTTCACACCAAATCGATTTGGACAGCCGCGGGTTTGCTTTCCGGCCGGGTGTGAGGCTGGATATGCGCATGGACAGGGAAGAAACGTTAACTGCGGCGGAAATACTGAATTCCTACGATGAAAAGGATTTGCGCAGGATTTTTCGCCAATTTGGCGAAGAACGGCATGCCGGGCGCATTGCCCGTCGGGTGGCAGCCGAACGGCAAAAACAACCGATTGAATTCAGCGATCAGCTTATGCGCATTATCGACGCCTGTGTGGACAGCCGTTTTGCCACCAAAAGTTACGCCCGAATTTTTCAGGCTCTGCGTATCGAAGTGAATCGGGAACTGAATGAGTTAAAAAACGCGCTTTCCATTGCGCTGGAGTTGTTGGTTGGCGGCGGGCGGTTAGCGGTAATTTCGTATCATTCGCTGGAAGACAGGGAGGTAAAAAATTTTTTTAAGCATCAGGAAAACCCCTGTACCTGTCCTCCCGAACTGCCCTACTGTGTTTGTGGGAAAAAGCCGCTGCTAAAACGCATCAAGCCTTTTTTGATACGGCCCGGCCGGGATGAAATCGAACAAAATCCACGCGCCCGCAGCGCCAAACTAAGAATCGGGGAAAAGATATGAGAACAAAAAAAGTAAAGAAACTCAAAAGCAGCACGCGCAAAAGAATGGTCAGCTTTATCGTGTTGTTTTCTCTGGTTTTTGTGATTTCGGCGCGGATGTACCAGGGGTTCAAAATCGATTTGTTAAATAAGGAACTGCCTCGTCTTGAAGAGAAAAGAAATCAACTGCTTGACGCCACGGAAAAACTGCGCAGCGAAGTGGAACGATTGAAAAACATTGACCGCATCAGCAAAATAGCCAGAGAAAAACTGGGGCTCGTACCAAACGAGGACAAGGGAGCGCTGCTTCGTCTGGAAAATTATGACGACTTTTTGGCTTTGAAGAAGGACTTCGGAAAGAAGAAAGACGAAGATAAACGGCAATATCGCGTGGCCGGCGTCCAATAGCTGCTATACGTAAGTGAGAACAATGAGCAAATCAGCAAAAATAAGCCGCATACGGCTGTTTTTTCTGGCTTCGGCTGTGGTGCTGTTTTGGCTGCTGATCGAAGCCAACCTCTTTCGGGTACAAATCCTTATGCACGACCGCTTTGATGGTGTAGCCCAGAGGCAGTACGAAAAAAAGATTGTCCTGCCGGCGCGGCGCGGTGCTATTTGCGATGTTAACGGAAATAAGCTGGCCACCACGATCATCCAGTACGATATTGCGGCCGATCCGATTATGATTGCCGACAAAACCCGCGTGGCGCAGGCCTGCGCCCGTTCATTCGGGCGGCCGACCCGGTACTACTTAACCCGCCTGGAGCGTAAAAGCCATTTCGTTTTTTTGGAACGGCGGGTGTCGGATGAAAGGGCCGGTAAATTATTAAAGCTGGATGATCCGGGCTTGATCAAAACGCCCAACTTTCGCCGCTTCTATCCCTTTAAAACCTACGGCGCTCATTTGCTGGGTTTTACCGATCCCGATGACCGCGGACTCAGCGGCATTGAACTGCAGTTTGATGAATATCTACGCGGCCGCCCCGGCGAAGCGGTTTTGCAGTATGACGGCCCGCGACGCGTGTATTACGATGCCGATCATCCCATTAAAAAAGCGCAGCCCGGCGCCGATCTGTTTTTGACCATCGATAAAAACATTCAAACGGTGGTGGAACAGGAATTGGCCGATGGAGTGCGGCGGGTAAAAGCAAAAAGCGGCATGGCTGTTGTCATGGACCCGTTCAGCGGCGCCATTTTGGCCATGGCCAATTATCCGGAGTTCGACCCCAACCGGCACAGTCGTTTTCCAGAAGACGCCAAACGCAACCGCTGCATCACCGATGTGTTTGAGCCCGGTTCCACGATGAAAATTATGACCGCCGCGGCTTTATTGCAGGAAGGCATCTACAATAAAGACAGCATTGTGCACTGCAACAATGGCAAATATAAGGTGTACGACCGTGTTTTTCGGGATACGAAAAAGCACGGCTGGCTCAGTTTTCAAAGAGTGGTGGAGAAATCGTCCAATGTAGGTATGATTCGTCTGGCCGAAAAACTGCCCCCGCGCACGCTGTTTCGTTATCTTAAAAATTTTGGCTTCGGGATGGATACAGGTATCGGACTGCAAGGCGCCAATCCCGGCCGGCTGGAACAACCGGCCAGGTGGTCGGGCGTATCCCGGGCCTCTATTTCCATCGGTTATGAAATCGGGGTAACGGCGGTGCATCTGGCGGCGGCTTACTCGGCTGTGGTGAACGGCGGATATTTGTACCGCCCTTTCGTGATCAGCCGATTGCGCTATCCGGACGGACGGGAAGAGATATTGAATGAGCCTGAACAGATTCGTCAGGTTATCTCAGAGCCGGTGAGCCGGCAGTTGAAGCTGTTTATGAAGGGCGTTGTGGAACGGGGCACCGGCACAAAGGCCCGTGTGGACGGCCTGACCGTAGGCGGTAAAACAGGAACAGCCAAAAAATACGATCGTAAAAACAAACGGTATTACAGCAATAAATATATCGCTTCTTTTGTGGGCTTCGCCGATTTTGAAATGCCCCGTTTTGTGGTAGCGGTGATTATTGACGAACCGCAGACCTATCACTATGGCGGGTCGGTAGCTGCGCCGGTTTTCAGCCGGATTGTGCAGCGCATTTTTTATTTTGAACAGCCTATTGCGGCGCCGGGTAACATTGCCGCGCAAACGGAATACGCCCCGGCGGAGGAAGCAGGCGATCTGCCGCCCCTGAACGGTTTCCGGATTGAATCGGCCCGGGCTTTGCTGGATGAAAAAGATATGGATTACAAATTAGCGGGGCAGGGGGTATTTGTTAAAGAAGCTGTTTTAAAAGATAACACGGTTATTCTGAACACAACAGATGCTCTGGTACAAAACAATCGTGTACCCAAACTAACCGGACTCACCCTGCGTGAAGCCCTGGATCGTGTTAATTTGCAGTTGTTCAAGATAACTTTGCAGGGGCAGAAAAAGGGTATCGTCCGGAGCCAAAGACCGCGCGCGGGTACGCGGGTTAAAAAACGCACCGAGCTGGTGCTGGTTTGCGAGTAATTGGTATGAAACCAAAAACCATAGAGCAGCTTTTACAGGGAATTACACAAAACATTCCCGAATCGCTCCGCGGGCAGATCATAAACGCGCTGGAGTATGATTCGCGGAAAATAACAAAGGGAGGGTTGTTTGTGGCCGTCCCCGGTTTTTCGGTGGACGGTCACTCATTTTTAACGCAGGTGCAAAAACAGGGCGCCGCGGCAGCAGTGGTGGAACGAAAATCACCCGGACTGGCTCTGCCGCAAATCATAGTGGAAAACAGCCGTCTGGCCCTGGCCCGGCTGGCGGCGAATTTATACCGGGAAAGCATCGCCGCCCTGAAGCTGGTCGGTATTACCGGCACCAACGGAAAAACGACCACATCTTTTCTGGTGCGTTCCATCCTAGGGGCGGCCGGAACGGAAAGCGGACTCATTGGCACCATCGCCTATTATTATGCCGATAAAACTGTAAATGCCTGGAACACCACGCCGGAATCGCTGGATATTTGCCGCATTCTGGATACGCTGGTTCAGCACGGACAGAAGGCCTGCGTGCTGGAGGTTTCGTCCCACGCCCTGGAACTGCACCGGGTGGACGGTTTACGTTTTGATGCGGCGGTATTCACCAATTTAAGCCGCGATCATCTGGATTTTCATAAAAGCGAAGAGGCCTATTTTCGGGCCAAGGCGCGTTTGTTCAGCCTGCTTTCCGATAACGGCCGGGCGGTAATCAATGCGGACGATCCTTATGGCCGCCGTTTGCTGGATGAATATTCTTCAGCCGCGCTGTCCTTCGGTTTTACCGAGCAGGCCGATGTGCGGGCGCTGGACTGGACAATGGACGCCAACGGGATGCGGATACGTTTGCAAACGCCGTCAGGCCAAATCGATCTGCATAGCCGGCTGATCAGTGAGTTTAACGTAAAAAACATTATGGCCGCCGTCGCCACGGCATTGGCTCTGGGAGTGGACAGGGAAGCCATCCGTAAGGGCGTTGAAAATCTGAGCTATGTGCCCGGCCGGCTGGAAAGTTTTACGGTGAAAAAGGGCGTGAAGGCCGTGGTGGATTATGCGCACACTCCGGATGCCCTGCAAAAGGCCCTGCAGGCGGTACGGCGGATCACCGAACGGAAATTGATCGTCGTGTTTGGCGCCGGCGGCGACCGGGATCGCGGGAAACGACCGCAAATGGCCGAAGCGGCGCAAAAAGAAGCGGACTGGGTGATCGTAACTTCCGATAATCCGCGCAGTGAAGACCCGCGGGCCATAATCGAAGATATTCTGAAAGGAATGAAAAACGGTTCCGGATATGATGTAATCGTGGATCGCCGTGAGGCTATCCGGCAGGCGGTGGCAATGGCCCGGCCCGGCGATTTGATTCTCATCGCCGGAAAAGGACACGAAAAATACCAGGATATCAACGGCGTGAAGCATCCCTTTGACGATGTGACCGTGGCCAAAGAGGCGGAGGAAAATGTCTGAGCTTGCTTTGGATGATCTGCTGGCCCTGCCGCAGGCCGAGCTGATTTGGCCGGCCCGGGATGAAAAGAAAAATCGTAAACTCAACGGCGTGAACATCGATTCGCGCACCGTGAAACCCGGCGAAGTGTTTTGGGCTATTAAAGGCGAGCACTTTGACGGCCATGATTTTATAGAGGCGGCGGCCGCAAAGGGCGCCGCGCTGGCGGTGGCTGCGAAAAAAAAGATTAAAAACAGATCGGCAATGCCGCTTCCGCTGCTGCTGGTTCCCGATACATTGCGGGCTTTGCAGCAACTGGCGGCGGCGCATCGTCGGAAGTTCGGTTATCCCGTTCTGGCCTTAACCGGTTCCAACGGGAAAACAACCACCAAAGAAATGATCGCCTATATTTTGGGGCAAAAATACAATGTGCTTAAAACAGAGGGTAATTTGAATAATCATATAGGATGTCCGCTGACTCTGCTGAGGCTTTCGGCTCAGAACGAAACCGCCGTGATAGAGCTGGGAACCAATCATCCCGGCGAAATTGCCGCGCTGGCGGATATGGTGCAGCCCGATCAGGCTTTGATAACCAATATCGGCGGGGCGCATCTGGCCTTTTTTGCTTCGGAGGACGAGCTGGCGGCGGAAAAACTTTCCCTGTTCGACCGCCTGCCCGACGGCGCTTTGATTTACCGTAATCTGGACGACCCCTGGATCGCCGATTATCCGGCCACAGACAAAGAGACGGTGGATTACGGCTGGGAGGATGGCGCCGATGTCCAGGGCCGCATACTGGAAATGGACGCCCGGGGCTGCGGCGCTTTTCGATTGAACGACGCCGTGGATATCCGTTTACGGGTGCCGGGCTGGCACAACGTGAAAAATGCCCTGGCCGCCGCGGCCGTGGCCATACGGTTTGGCTTCAGCGAAAAGGAAATCGCCGAAGCCCTGGCCGGTTATGAGGGGTTTGACAAACGGATGCAAATGCGGGAAATCAACGGCGTTCTGGTGATCAATGACGCCTATAACGCCAACGCGCTTTCCATGCGTGCCGCTTTTGATACGGCAGCCTCCATTCAGGTTAAAGGGCGGCGGTTTTTCGCGCTGGGCGATATGCTGGAGCTGGGCAAAAACAGCGTGAAAATCCATTACGGGGTTTTACTGGCCGCTTTGAACAGCAAAGCCGAACGCGTTTTGACCATCGGCCCGCATTTTGCCGAAGCGGCCGGGCGTCTTAACGCCGATCAGCGGAAACGGGTACAAAGCTTTTCTACCCACAAAGAACTGGCGCAGCGGCTCAACGAACAACTCCGTCCCGGCGACCTGCTTCTGCTCAAAGGCTCCCGCGGCCTGCAGATGGAAAAGGTGGAAGAGGAATTGATAAAAGATAAAATATAACGAATGGCCTTTTATGCTGGCAGAATTTTTATATCAGTTTCGCGATTATTTTTTCGGGTTTAACCTGTTCCGTTACATCACGGTGCGGGCGGCGCTGGCGGCAATTACGGCACTGTTCTTTGCCTGGTGGATCGGCCCGAAGATAATTCGCCTGCTCAAAAAATACCAGATCGGCGAGGAAATCCGCATTGAAGGACCGGCCTCGCATCAGGCTAAAAAGGGTACGCCTACTATGGGCGGTCTTATTTTGCTGGTTTCCATAATGGTGGCGGTTTTGCTGTGGGCCGATCTCAGCAATATTTATGTGCTGCTCATCTTTATGGCCACGCTGACTATGGGACTGGTGGGTTTTATCGACGACTATCTGAAATCGATTCTCAAATTCAAAAAAGGACTGATCGGCCGTTACAAACTGATCGGACAGATCTCGGTGGGGTTGTTTATCGCGCTGGTGATCTACTTTCATCCCTATTTCGAAGGTCTGCATTCCAATACCAGCGTACCCTTTTTTAAGAATCTGGAAATCGATTTCGGGTTGTTGTATATCCCCATCGTCATTTTCGTGCTGACCGGCGCTTCCAATGCCGTCAATCTAACGGACGGGCTGGACGGTTTGGCGGCCGGCCTTTCGGCAATCGCCTTTATCGCCTTTGCCGGCATCGCCTATGTGAGCAGTAACGTGAACTTCAGTAATTACCTGAACATCATTTATCTGCCGGGCACGCAGGAACTGACCATTTTTTCGCTGGCGGTGTTCGGAGCGGCCATCGGATTCCTGTGGTACAACGCCTATCCGGCGGAAATTTTTATGGGCGATACCGGTTCACTGGCCCTGGGCAGCGCGCTGGGCACTCTGGCCGTTCTGCTTAAAAAAGAACTGCTGCTGATTTTGCTGGCCGGTATTTTCATACTGGAAGTGCTTTCGGTGATCATTCAGACCACCTATTTCAAATACACCAGGCGTAAATACGGTGAGGGCCGCCGGGTCTTTCGGATGGCGCCCATTCATCATCATTTTGAACTGAAGGGCTGGCACGAATCCAAAGTGGTTATACGCTTTTGGATTTTGGGTATTTTACTGGCTCTGCTCAGTTTGGGAACCTTTAAAACGCAATGAACGAGTCGGTTAAAAATAAGAAGATAACCGTTCTGGGCGCGGCCCGCAGCGGTGTGGCGGCGGCCAAAATGCTTAAAAACCTGGGCGCCGATGTTTATGTAAGCGATTCCGCGCCGCTGTGCAGTAAACAGGAGCAGGCCGCCGAACTGGGGCGCGCAGGCATCGCCTTCGAGTTCGGGCAACACACAGATCGCGCCTATCAGGCCGATTTTGCGGTGCTCAGTCCCGGCATACCGGTGCGGTCGGAGACGGTGCAAAAATTTGTACGGGCCGGCATTCCCGTGTATTCGGAAATCGAAACGGCCTCCTGGTTTTGTCGTTCGCCCTTGATCGCCGTAACCGGTTCCAACGGAAAAACCACCACCACCACGTTGATCGGCGAAATGTTAAAGGCTCATTTCCCCCATCCGATTGTGGCCGGAAATATCGGCAGCCCCTTTTCCGCATTCGCGGCAAACAGCGATCCGCAAAGTCCGGCTGTGGTGGAAGTGTCCAGCTTTCAACTGGAAACAATCGACCGTTTTCACCCGCGGGTTGCGGTGGTGCTCAATTTTGCGCCCAATCATCTGGATCGTTACGACAGCTACGAGGATTATTTGCAGGCCAAATGGCGCATCACAAAAAATTTGCAAAGGGACGACCTGCTGGTCTATAACGGCAGCGACGAAAAACTGAGCGAATGGAGTTCAAAAGTGAACAGCCGCCGACAGGGCTTTTTTATCCAACAAAATCCGCAAGCGGCGGCCTGGTTTGACGGCGCGGCGTTGTATGTAAAAGGAACAAAACTGCTCGATGTAAAAGAGATGGCTTTGAGAGGCCCGCACAATTATATGAACGCTCTGGCCGCGGCGCTGGCCGCCCGGGAAGTGGGCATCCCCGTGGAAGCGATTGTCCGGGTTTTGCGCGCCTTTCGCGGTATTGAGCATCGCCTGGAAGCGGTGGCGGAAATAGACGGCGTGCAGTATATCAACGATTCCAAAGCCACCACCATCGAATCGCTGACCGTGGCTCTGCAAAGTTTCGATACGCCTGTCGTGCTGATTGCCGGCGGCAAGGACAAAGGCAGCGATTTCAGCAAGTTAAATGAGCTTATTCGCAGCCGCGTGAAAGAATGCGTTCTGATCGGGACGGCGGCGGATAAAATGGCCGCGGCCTGGCAGGGGCTGGCGCCTCTCTATCGGGCGTCTTCTTTGCAGGATGCCGTGAACCGCGCCCGTCAAACCGCCCGGCCGGGCGAAGTGGTTCTGCTTTCGCCGGCCTGCGCCAGTTTCGATATGTTTGCGGATTTTGAAGACCGCGGCCGGCAATTTAAATCATTGGTAAAAAAATTACAGGAATCCTGATGGGTAAAAACAAAGTGGATTATCTTTTGGCCGGAAGCGTAACCGCGCTTTTTCTGATCGGTTTGATTATGGTGTTCAGCGCCAGTTCCATTATGGCCGATTCGAATTTCGGTTCGCTAACCTACTTCTTTCGCAAACAAATTATTTGGGGCGTGGTGGCCTTGATGGTGATGATTGCTTTTTCAAAAATAAACTATCGCAAATTGAAACAAAATAAATTTCCGCTGATGCTGATCGTAACCGCCATGCTTTTGCTGGCCGGTTTGCCGTTTTTCGGAACAACCATAAAAGGCGCAACCCGTTGGTATCATCTGGGATTTTTCAACTTCCAGCCGTCCGAGTTCGCCAAACTGGCCCTGATCGTTTATTTTGCCTATTTCCTGTCCACCCGGCAGGAACGCATTCGCGATTTGAAGAAGGGACTGCTCCCTTTGCTGGTCGTTCTCTCCGTGGTCTTGTTTCTGATCGTGATTCAACCGGATTTGAGCACCACGCTGATGACCATGCTGGTAACCGGTTCCATGCTGTTGCTCAGCAGGGTGCGTCTGCGTCATATTTTGGCCATAACTATGCCGGTGGTTCCGATGGCGATTTATGTTATGTCCGCCAACAGCTATCAGACCAAACGGATTAAGGACTGGATGGCGGCCTGGGATAATCCCTTTAATGCCGCCTATCAGATTAAACAGTCGCTTATCGGTCTGGGACGCGGCGGCTGGTTCGGGCACGGGCTGGGGCAGAGCAAACAGAAATTCTTTTTTCTGCCCGATTCGCACACGGATTTCATTTTTTCAATTATCGGCGAGGAATTCGGCTACATCGGCGCATCCCTGATTTTGATTCTGTTCCTGATCATCTTTTTCCGCGGATTAAGGCTGGCCGTAAAAGCTCCGGATTTGTTTGGCCGTTATCTGGCCATCGGAATCACCTTGAATATCGTACTTTTTGCTTTTATCAACGCGGCGGTGGTGAGTATGCTGCTGCCGGCAACGGGTTTGCCCATGCCGTTTATCAGTTACGGGGGCAGTAATCTGCTCTTTTTGGGGATCAGTGTGGGTATTTTGTTGAATATATCCCGACAGCCGTCCGTATCGGGAGCCAAACAGCCCTGGACGCGTTTCCGGGAAAATCCCAACTCGATGCTGGATCGGGTTTTGATTAGTGACTAAGATGACCAAAAAGCTTAAAATCGTTATCGCCGGAGGCGGTACGGGCGGACATTTGTTTCCGGCTTTGGAAATCGCCAAAGCCATTCAAAAAAAATGGCAGGCGGATATCCTGTTTTTCGGAACGGAAAACGGAATAGAACAGAAATGGGTGCCGCGGGAGGGCTTTCCGCTGGTGAATCTGCCAGTGGCCGGTTTCCACCGGCGGATAACCGTAAAAAATCTGACTTTTCCGTTTAAACTGTTTAAAAGTCTGGCGGTTTGCCGGAAAGAATTGACCGCCTTCCAAACCGATCTGGCTGTGGGAACCGGCGGCTATGTGATGGGCCCCGTTTTGAAGAGCGCGCAAAAACTGGGTATTCCCTTTGTGCTGCAGGAACAAAACAGCTACCCGGGCGTGACCACCCGTCTGCTGGCAGCCGGCGCGGAACGGGTATTTTTGGCCTACGAAGAAGCCCGATCCTATTTACCGGCGGAAAGCCGTACCGTTTTGTGCGGCAATCCGCTGCGGCTGAAAAAAGTAAAAGAAAACCGGGAAACCCTGCGCAGCCGTTTTGGTCTTTCGGCAGATAAAAAAACTATTCTGGTTTTCGGCGGCAGCCAGGGGGCGGCTTCCATAAACCGGGCTGTGTGGGAACTTTTGCAACGCCGCTTCTTTCCGCCGGAATATCAACTGCTCTGGCAAACCGGAGCGCGGGAGTACGAAAAAATGGCGGCCCATGTGCGGGAAAATAACAGTACCGCCGTACAGGTTAAACCGTTTATCGAAGATATGGCCGCGGCGTATGCCCTGGCCGACTTTGCCGTGTGCCGGGCCGGGGCAATGACCATATCCGAATTGATTTTCAGCGGGCTGCCGGCCGTTTTTGTGCCTTATCCGCACGCCGCGGCCGATCACCAGTTCCATAATGCCCGGGCGGTGGCCGATAAAAAGGCCGCTCTTTTGGTGCGGGATGATGAAAAATTAACGGAAAATCTGGCCGGAGCTCTGCAATCCATTTTTGACGGGCAGGCGGATTTGCAGGCCATGTCCGAAAAAATGAAAGCATTGTACCGGGGCGATCCGCTGCCGGTCATACTGGAACATATCGAAGCCGTGCTGCGCGAGCGCGGCCGGATAAAGTAAACTGATAATATGATTAAGCAAAATATAAAAACTGTACATTTTATCGGCATCGGCGGTATCGGCATGAGCGGCATTGCCGAAATATTGCTCAGCATGGGGCATCGTGTCAGCGGTTCCGACCGTGCCAGAAGCGAAATTACCGCCTACCTGGAAGAGCGGGGCGCGGTAATTTACGAGGGCCATCGCGCGGAATATCTGGGGAATCCGGATTTTGTGGTGTACAGTTCGGCTATCCCGGCCGATAACCCGGAAATGCGCGAGGCCGAACACCGGCATATCCCGCGCATCCGCCGGGCGGAAATGCTGGGACAACTGATGAACCGTTACTTTGGCATCGGCGTGGCCGGAACCCACGGAAAAACCACAACCACATCGATGCTGGGCGATATTTTGATTGCCGCGCAAAAGGACCCCACGCTGATCATCGGCGGGCGGATAAAAAGTCTGATGACCAACGCCCGGCTCGGCAAAGGGGAACTGCTGCTGGCCGAAGCGGATGAGTACGATCGCTCTTTTCTGGCCCTTAATCCGCGGCTGGCGGTAATCACCTCTCTGGAAAGCGATCATCTGGATATCTACGACGGGTTGGAAGACATTAAAGACACCTTTGTGCGTTTTGCCCACCGTTTACCCTTTGACGGTCTGTTGGTGGTCAATGGCGACGATCCGAATCTAAACGAAATCATTCCCCGATTCGAACGGAGCGCGGTTACCTTCGGATTGGAAAAAGAAAGACATTTCCGGGCGGAACATCCCCAATACCATGAAATGGCTGCCCGGTTCGAAATGTGGCAGGATAATGCCTTGCTGGGCACAATCGAATTACGGGTGCCCGGCCGGCACAATGTGTACAACGCTCTGGCGGCGGCCTCTGCGGCCATCCAGTTGGGGATTGATTTTGCCGTCGTGCAAAAAGCCCTGCATCATTTCAGCGGTGTGGAACGCCGCTTTGATATAAAGGCGCAGGAAAAGGATATCCTGATCGTGGATGATTATGCGCATCATCCCACGGAAGTGGAAACAACGTTGCAGGCCGCTAAGACCGCCTGGCCGCAGCGGCGCCTGATTGCCGTTTTTCAGCCGCATCTTTACAGCCGCACAAAGGATTTTTATGCGGATTTTGCCGCGGCTCTGCAAATTGCCGACCTGCCCGTGGTTACGGGCATCTATCCGGCGCGCGAAGAACCCATCCCGGGTGTAACCGGCCGGTTGATCGCCGATGAATTGAAGAAAGCGGGCAAAACCAACGTCCGCTATATCGAAAACAAAGAAGATTTACCCGGGCAATTATGGGATATGCTGCGCGCCGGGGATATACTGCTCACTCTGGGCGCCGGCGATATTGTTAAAACGGCCGAACTATTGGCACAAAAACTAAAAGCGGGAAATTCGGAAGGCATCCGGGTATGAGACTGAAAAAAAGAACGCGAAAAAGTTTGCGCAACGGCGTTGTTTATGTGGCGCTTATCCTGCTGCTGTCCGGTTTGGCCTATGGGTACAAATGGATTAACCGCTATCTGCAGGAGCGGCTGACCACCTTTGAACTGGTGCAGATCGAAATACAGGGTACGCATATTTTAACCCGCGCCGATGTATTGGAACTGTGCGGTGTGAAGCCGGGGGAAAAACTGCTTACGGTTAAGCCGAATGAGGTTGTTGGCAAACTGCTGCAATCACCCTACATAAAGGCGGCCAGCGCGGTGCGCAGCTTACCGGCCACATTACGTATAACCATTGTGGAACGCCGGCCGCTGGCCTTTATTTACGGCCGCGGTTTGAATTTGATAGATGATGAAGGCTATTTGCTGCCGGTACCGCGTCGGCCGCAGCGCTGGAATTTACCGTTTATCAGCGGAGTGAAGGAAAGACTGGGTACGCTGGGCAGGCGAACAACCGCAGCTCAGGCCCTGCAGGCGGTTAAGGTATTATCTTTTATGAATTACATGGGACCGCTGCTTAAAGAAATTGTGGCCGAAGTAGATGTGGCGCGCCCCGATTATCTGCAGTTGGTGCTCATCCGCGGCGGCGCGCGTATCAAACTGGATTACGAAAACTATCAGGAAAATCTGTATGTGCTTTCGGAATATCTGGACAAGTATTTTGACTGGCAGACTCTGCCGGAAATCAAATACATGGATGTGCGCTTTGCAAACCAATTAATAGTAAAAACCAAACAGGCAAAACGAAAAGCCTGATCAGCAGAAAAAGATTAAGGCTGTGTCCGGGACACAGGCCAGGGGAAGTATGATGGAGACAAACGATATTATTGTAGGATTGGACATCGGCACCACCAAGATTGCCGCTGTAGTGGGCCGGCAGGATGAATACGGTCAGGTTAATATTGTGGGTGTCGGTCAGGCCCCTTCGCAGGGCTTAAGACGCGGCGTGGTGATTAATGTGAACAAAACGGTGCAGTCGATCAAAAAGGCGGTGGAACAGGCGGAACTGATGTGCGGCCACAAAATCGGTCATGTATATGCCGGTATCGCCGGCGACCATATCCGTTCGATTAACAGCAAGGGCGTTATTGCGGTGAGCGGGAAAGACCGTATCATTACGGAAAGAGACCGCGAACGGGTGATCAGCGCCGCCCAGGCCATAGCTCTGCCGATGGACAGGGAAATCCTGCACGTTCTTCCGCAGGAATTCATAGTGGATGAACAGGATGGGATTCACAATCCGGTGGGTATGGCCGGTGTGCGGCTGGAGTGCGAAATCCACATAGTTACGGCTGCCGCGGCTTCGGCCAAAAATATTGTAAACTGCATCGAAGAGGCCGGGTATGAGGTGGCCGATATCGTTCTGGAACCGTACGCCTCCAGCCTGGCCGTGCTGGAAAAGGACGAACGCGACCTCGGCGTGGCCATTGTGGATATCGGCGGCGGTACGAGCGATTTGGCCATGTTTTTCGACGGCAGCATCCGCCATACTTCGGTAGTCGGGCTGGGCGGTCAGCATGTTACCTCCGATCTCTCTCAGGGCCTGCGCACCTCGATGGATCAGGCCGAGGAGCTGAAAAAGAAATACGGCGTGGCCATGCAAACGATGCTCGAGCAGGACGAACTCATCAAGGTTCCCGGTGTGGCCGGGCGGGCTCCGCGGGAAATATCGCGTAGCGTTCTGGCGGCTATCATCCAACCGCGTATGGAAGAAATTTTTCAGCTAACCCTGCGTGAGATGGAAAAATCGGATGTGTTCGATTCCATGGGCGCGGGTATCGTGCTGACCGGCGGCGCTTCCATGCTGGAGGGCGCGGCCGAACTGGCCGAGCGGGTGACCGGTCTGCCGGTTAAAATAGGCCAGCCCAATGCCAGCGGCGGCTTAGCGGAAACCATCAAAAGTCCCATGTACGCCACCGGTGTGGGGCTCATCTATTATGCCATCAATCACGGAAACGTCCGACGCATTGATTCGGGAGGGGGCATCGCCTGGATCATCAAACGTTTTAAGGATATGGTGGATAATCTTTTCGGATAGAAAAAAGATGCAAATAGAACAGGCAGTCAAACAAAACGGGAGAACAAAATGATTCAATTTGATTCGTCAGCCGAACAATCGGCAAAGATTAAAGTTGCCGGCGTGGGCGGTGCCGGGGGTAACGCCTTAAACGGAATGATCGAGGCCGGACTTTCCGGTGTGGAATTTATCGCCATTAATACGGACGCGCAGGATTTGGGGGACAATCAGTCGCCAAACCGCATTCAGATCGGTAAAAATCTTACCAAAGGGTTGGGCGCCGGGGCAAATCCGGATATCGGTTTAAAGGCGATTGAGGAAGATAAAGAAATTGTGGTGGAAGCCCTGAACGGCGCGGATATGGTCTTTGTAACCTGCGGGATGGGCGGGGGTACGGGAACCGGCGCGGCGCCCATCGTGGCCGAAATCGCCAAAGATTTGGGTGCGCTTACCGTGGGCGTAACCACAACCCCCTTTTCCTTTGAGGGGCCTATTCGGAAACGCAATGCCGAAAAAGGTATCCAGGCCCTGCGCGAACGGGTGGATACGCTTATTGTGATTCCCAATGACCGGATTTTTTCGATTATAGAAAGAAATACGCCGGTGATTTCCGCCTTCAAAGTGGTCGATTCCATCCTGCTGGAAGCTACGCGCAGCATTTCGGATCTGATTAACGTGCACGGGTACATCAACCTGGATTTTGCGGATATTCGAACCATTATGGCCGGTATGGGCGACGCCTTAATGGGCACCGGCGTTGGAGTGGGCGAAAACAGAGCTATCGTCGCCGCCGAACAAGCCATCTCTTCGCCGCTGCTGGGCGGAGTGGATATCAGCGGAGCACGCGGTGTGTTAATTAACGTAACCGGCGGGGCCAGCATGTCCATGCACGAAATAAGTGAAGCCTCGCAGCTCGTACAGGAAGCCGTGGGCGACAGCGCCAATGTTATTTGGGGTATGGTCGTAGATGAAAATCTAAATGACGAGGTGCGGGTTACCGTTATTGCCACGGGATTCAATGAGGAGGCCCGGCAGGCCAGTATATTGCAAAAGCCCAAACCGGCAGTGAAGGAAAACGAACCGTTTAACCCCAATAATTTTAAAGAGCTGGATAAACCCACCTTCAAGCGGGAAAAAAAGAAAATCGATCCCGATTACCCCGGAAAGGGAAGCGGCAATATCTTCAATCTGCCGGAACCGGAAGTTCCGCAAGGGCCGAAGGATTTGGATATCCCGGCTTTCATCCGTAAACAAATGGATTAACTGTTGGACCGGGAGGGGGAGCGTTTACATCTCCCGTTTGGCTCCTCCTCCTTTTTTTATACTTACCCGCAGCGTATTGGTATTACAATAAAAATTTATTTCTTCTCTCCCGCCACAGGCCGGAAATCGTATCAGACAGACTTTCCGCTGTCTCAGTGAATGAAAAACTGTACGTAAATTGTATTATTCCCAAATATCATCCCGTCTTGATCGCTACTTCGAAAAACACGAATGGACTTATTCGTATCGTATTCCGGGCCGGGACGTACGAAGTTAAGTTTTGTGGATTTTTGGGAAGGAATCAGTTTGATCGGAAATAAAAAGGATGAAGCGCTCCGGCTTTGAGGAACAATTCATCCTTTATGAAGGGGGCTTATAATTTAGCCAGTAGTTTCTGTGCGCGGGTTACATACTCGCTTTTGGGATAATCGGTTTGCAGGCGGTTGAACTCTTCCCGGGCTTTGGCCTTATCACCCTTGCGCAGGTAGCACAAACCGAGTTTGAACTGAGCATCATCCTTTTTGTTGGATCTTGGGAATGTAAATACTTTTTCGAAGGCGATGATGGCTGCGTTATACTGCCCCAAGGCGTAGTGGCACTCACCGATCCAATATTGAGCATTATCGGATAGAGAATGCGTTGTGCTGCTTGCCAGAAGGGATTCGAAGAGCTGCAGGGCGCGGTTATAATCGTGGGCTTCGAATGCGGCCCTTGCATCCTGGTAGGTGGACTCGTACTCACCTGCGCCTACGGTACCGACAGCGCCGCCCGGCGTGTACGAATACGATTGTTTGCGCTTTACAAGTTTTGCCAACTCTTTATCCTGCTCTTCAATTTTGGCCTGCAGATCGGATATCTGGCGATCTTTACGGGCCAATTGCTTTTTCAGCTTTTTAATTTCTTCTTTTTCCTTGTCTTTACTGGCGGCATTGGCAGCGGCCATATAAGAGGACGACTTTTTACGTTCTTTTTTGGCCAGTTCACCGGAATCGAGAAGTTTTAGTTTTTCTTCGTCATTTTTACTCTGCTTTTTTGGTTCAAATGTTTTGGTAGGAGTGCTGGAAGATTCTTCCGTCGTAATACCCAGCAGTTTTTCAATATCATCCAGATTTTCGTCGTTTTTGGTTGCAGCCGCTTCGTCTTCTGCCGGTTCACCGTCCCGGGTGCCTGCACAACTGTTTAAAGCAATAAACACGAAGAGACTTAAAAGGGTTAAAAAATTAATAAATAAACGATTCATAATGCCTCCGGCTGTAGAAACTATGCGTTAAATATATGTACGAATGTCTAATAAATCAATATAAAATAAAACTTTAATCAAGCTGGATTTATCGTTGATACCTGTTGGCGGAAAAATTATGAGCCAGACCCATCATCAAAAGTGTGACGGCCAGGAAAGAGCCGCCATAGCTGATAAAAGGCAAAGGCAAACCGGTTACCGGAGCCAGTCCAACCGTCATACCGATATTTACAAATATATGAAAAAACAGAACGGTGGCAATACCCACCAGAGTTAAACTGGCAAAAGTGGAACGCACCTGCACGGCTAAATGTAGCAAATAGAGCAATAACAGAAGAAGCAGTCCCAATATCAGCAAAACACCCGTAAAACCCCATTCTTCCCCGATAACCGAAAAAATAAAATCGGTGTGCTGAGCGGGTAAAAATTTAAGCTGGGTTTGGGTCCCGTTCAAATATCCTTTGCCCCACAATCCGCCCGAACCGATGGCCACTTTGCTTTGGATGATCTGGTAGCCGGCGCCATGCGGATCGGATTCCGGATTGGCAAAGGTAAGCAATCGTTTTTGTTGATATGGCCTGAGTTGATTCCACATTACCGGCGTAAACAAACCGACGGCGATGTGAAAAGCAAAGATAGATGCCAGGATAACCGGTTTTCTTCCGGACAGAAAAAGAATGGCCGAAACCACAATCATCCAAACCAGGAAGGCATAAAAATTAAAAGAAACAATTAAGGTAATAACCGGTGCCACAAGTATAAAAAGAGCAAACCAGTTTAGGCCGGCCCAATAAAGTAATGGGATAAACAGGGCCAGAAAAACCAATGATGTACCCAGGTCCGGTTGGCGGGCAATAAGGAGCATGGGCAAAAAAACCAGTATTGCCACTACGATAAAATGACGAAAACGGTTAACGTTAACATTGTAATCGGCAACATACGCAGCCACAGCCATTATGGTGGCAATTTTGGCTAACTCTGCCGGCTGTAATTTAATACCGGCCAAAACAATCCAGCGTTCGGCGCCATACCCTTTTGTTCCGATTAAGAATATCAGAAACAATAATATCAATGACACAAAATAGAACAAGAAACTCATCCTCTGTAGCCATCGGAAGGGAATAAAAGCCATCATCAGCATACCGATGAAACCGATTGTGGCAATAATCAGTTGCCGGGAAAAGTATTCACTACCATGCGTTGCAAAAGTGGCGCTGTAAATAGCCATTAAGCCGATGATGAGTAAGAAAGCAGATAGTAAGATCAGTATCCAGTCGATTTTTTTAAATATAGTATTGGACATCATTCGGTTCCTTCATCCGGTAAAAACAACTGCATGGGCTGAAGCGAATCGTTTGGAATAGGAAATAAAAGAGAATCCTGTGCCGAACCGCTTTTATCTTTTTTTACGACAGGTCGTGCAATTAATTTACCGTAAAAATATTTTTCAAGAAATTTACGGGCAATGGGAGCGGCTATGGCCCCGCCTCCACCGGCATTCTCGACAATTACCGAGATAGCCACTTCCGGTGATTCATACGGAGCAAACGCCATAAACCAGGCGTGTGGTTCGCCGTGCGGATTTTGCGCTGTTCCGGTTTTTCCTGCCATATCAATACCGGGTACTCTCCCCAGCCAACCGGTTCCGCCGTTCACAACCCGGTGCATGCCTTCACGTACCACGTCGTAAACGTCCTTACTGATTCCTTTAACATAATTAACTTCTTTGGGGAAGTTGACAAAAGCACGGGCTGAGAAATCATACATTTTTTCGACCATGTGCGGCGTGTAGTAAACCCCTTTATTAGCCAGGATCATCGCAAATTGGGCCAATTGAAGCGGGGTTACCAGCAATTCGCCCTGCCCGATGGCCAGATTGGCCAGGTTACCGCGCGTCCAGCCGTTTTTACCGTAAACCCTGTCAAAAAATTCACGGGTAGGTACTAACCCGCTGTTTTCGTTGGGCAGGTCAATGCCCGTTTTTGAACCGAACCCGAGCATTTTACTGTATTTGGACCAGAAATCCAATCCGATTTTTAAGCCAAGCTTGTAAAAATAGACATTACAGGAGTTCTTGATAGCCCCATATAGATCCAATGTACCATGTCCGTTTGGATTCCAACAGCGGATGGTTTTACGCCCCAGCCTAAAACTGCCGTTACAGGTAGCTTCCCATTGGGGTGTGATGATTTTTTCCTGCAGAGCGGCGATTGCTGCCACAATTTTATAAGTGGAACCCGGTGGATAGGCGCTTTGAATTGCCCGGCTGTACAAAGGATGATTTTCGTCTTCAATCAACCTTTTCCATATTTCCGGGTCTATTTTACCGCTTAGCAGGCGCGGGTCGTAATCCGGTTTGCTGGCCATGGCGATGATACCTCCGTCGCGCACGTCTATGGCCACCAAAGCGCCTCTGTAATCGACCAGCAAGGACTCGGCAAATTGCTGCATCGAATAGTCAAGATGCAGATAGATGTCGTTACCGTGTACCGGAGAGATATTCTGGCTCTCATCATAAGCCCCCAGAGTTTTTCCGGAAGCATCCACTCGTAAATAACGCACGCCTTTTGTGCCCCTGAGGTCCAGGTCATATTTTTTTTCTATGCCGGATTTACCCACTAAATCTCCGGCTTCGTAAATGGGATTGATAATTTGTTCGGCTTTGTTTACTTCGCCAATCGTTCCGAATATGTGAGGTGAATTCACATTGTCTGCATAAAAGCGCTTTGGAACTTCCAGTGTGATGATACCGGGCAGGTCAATACGATTTTCCTCTATGGCAACCAATTGTTCCTGGCTTATATCCCGGTCTATAATGACCGGGCGAAAGCCGACACCATTTTTGATCTTCTTTTGAACAGAAACGGTGTCTAACCCCAATATTTCACACGCCCGGCGCAAACTCTGTGCTGTTATGCTTACAGGGATAACGGCGGCGGAAAACTGAGCCCGGGTATCCACCAATATGCGGCCGGTTTTATCACGGATAAGGCCGCGTACCGGATAAAGACTTTCTGCCCGGATGCTGTTATTGCGGGATTGACGCTGGTACATAGCCTTGTTACTTATCTGAAGCCGGATAAAGCTGACAGCCAATAATACGAAACCGAGGCTGAAAAAAACAGCCAGTACAATTCTATGAAAGTGTTTGTTGGAACGCTCTAATGTGTGCATACGTCACTCAGTGAAATATTTACCGCTAAACAAATTGACAATAAACAGCATGAGCGTGGTATACACGGTATTAGGGAAGACTCTGCTGTATAACAGATAGGTAAAATTTAAATCCGTTTTATACTGTAAAAACAGATAGACAATAACCTCATGAATAAAAATGAGCAGAATAAACCAGAGATAATAGGTAGCGCCTTCTAAGCGCAGCGATTTTGTTTTCCCGGAAGCGTAACCGACAATCGCTTTGGGTAAAGCGGTGATGCCCACAGGAAGGGGGCTCAGGGAATCCTGCAAAACGCCCAATACAAAACCGGCTGTACTGCCTTTAATAGCGTCAAATCGTTTCCCAATAAGCAGGACAATCACCAAAACCAGATCCGGCTGCCACAGATTTACCTCAATCAGCGGTACCACCAGGCTTTGCATGATAATGGCAGAAATACCGAATAGCAACAGCACAAACAAAAAATATTTAACTTCCTGATTCATCTTGTTTCCTGGCCTGTAGAATAAATACTTCTTCCAAAATATTAAAATTAACCGCCGGATGCACAACAATGTCCTGAAAGAGACGGGAACTGTTTCGTTTAATTGAAAGCACAACGCCCACTTTGATGTTGGGCGGGAATATTTGACTCATTCCCGATGTGAATAAAACATCCCCTTTAAGGACTTCGACGGTATTGGGGATATTATTCAAGCGGAACGTATTTCCGCCCCCCCAGGATATGATACCCAGCTCACGGTTTCTTTGAATCCGTACACTTACGCGGCTGCCGGGGTCCAAAAGATTTTGGCAGATAAGGTACTTGCCGCTTTTTTTAACAATCTTTCCCACCAAGCCGTCCGCGGTCATTACGGCGGCATTTTTACGAACACGTTGATAATCTTCGGTAGAAAGTAAGTAACCGGTAACAAAATCTTGCGGGCTGTTCCCGACTACCTTGGCAGGAATAAATTCATATCCGGTTTCATATTTAAACTGAAGCAGCTTCCGTAGTCGAATATTTTCCAATAAGGCGTTTTGCAGTTGGGAGTTCTCGTAAGAAAGCCGCGTATTTTCTGCCTGCAGGTAGCGGTTCTTATCCCGTAGGGAGAAATATTCGTCAAAAGAATCGAATTGGGACTGAATAAGCCCAAACGCATAAACCGTTGTTGAACGAAGCCCTTCCACGATGCGGTTATCGCTGGAAGTCATAAGAAAGAATGAGAGTAAAATATATACTAATAATGTAAGTGAATCACGGAAACGGAGTATAAATTGAATTATTACAGTCACTGATTTTTCAATCCAAAAATCATAAGTAAAAGGTTATTCAGATAATCCAAAACACATTTTCCCTGTCATTCTGAGCCGGGGAAGGATTATCTGTAATATTTGTTCTGTTAAATTAAATTGAGCGGCGGTGATGCAACAGAACTTTTTCGTAGCGTTCCGGGTTATCCAGTATTTTGCCGCAGCCCCGCGCTACACAGGTGAGCGGATCATCGGCCACATGAATGGCCATCGAAGTATCCTCACGCAGACGAATATCCAGGTTTTTGAGCAAAGCCCCACCGCCGGACAAGATAATGCCCCGGTCTAAAATATCGGAAGCCAGTTCCGGAGGCGTGCGTTCCAACGAAAGTTTAATGGCATCTACAATGCTGGCAATGCTGTCATTGAGCGCAGCACGAATTTCACTGGAGTCGATTTCGATCGTTTTGGGGATGCCATCTACCAAATCTCGTCCTTTTACTTCAACCTTTTGTTCCTCTTCCAGGGGATATGCGGAACCGATATTACATTTAATGTCCTCGGCAGTTTTTTCACCGATCAGTAAATTGAATTTCTTTTTAAAATGCTGAATAATGGCCAGATTCATCTCATCGCCACCCACCCGGATAGAGGTATGGTTCACGATGCCGTAAAGTGATATAACAGCGATCTCCGAAGTGCCACCTCCGATATCCACAATCATGTTGCCGACAGGCGCATCGATTTCCAGTCCCACACCGATTGCAGCGGCCATTGCTTCGGCAACCAGATTTACCTCCCGGGCACCGGCCCGTTCGGCGGAATCGCGCACGGCGCGTTTTTCCACTTCCGTGACGCCGGAGGGTACACATACCACGATCTTACCAATCATCATACGGTTTATATTGGCTTTTCTGATCAGTTCACGAATCATTATCTCCGTCGCTTCAAAGTCGGCAATTACACCGTCTTTTAAAGGGCGGATGGTCGTAATTTGCTGGTGTGTCCTTCCAAGCATCTGCCGGGCTTCGTTGCCTACGGCTATGATTTTATCCGAATTATCTTCCAAAGCAATAATAGAAGGTTCGTTTACTACGATTCCCTTGCCTTTTACATAAATTAAAGTATTCGCAGTTCCCAGATCGATACCCACATCCGAAGAGAAAAAATTCAAAAATGACATACCCATGTAAGCGCTCCAATTCCTTTTAAAACCGTATGGTTGTAGCTTGTTTTAAACACAAAAGTTAACGAAAAAACCGCAACTAATCAAATAATGCCTTAAGCAAATATATTCTTCAATTTCAGCCAACCGTTACTCGTATCCAGGACGGCCTGAGCGCCTACCGGCATGCTTGCTTTACGTTCCCCATGGCCGTACGGAAAATTATAGATGACCGGATAGTCCGCACCGGCAAAATAATCCCGGATGACTTCTTCGCAGGTAAAAGAGGCGTCGCCGTTTTCTTCTTCGCAGTCGATAAAATTGCCCAAAATGAGTCCGTTTATTTGTTTAAATATTCCGGCCTGTTTTAAATGGGCCAGATAACGATCGATTTTGTAGGGCGCTTCGCCAACATCTTCCAAAAAAAGAATGGCGCCGTTATAATCCGGGCTGTAGGGTGTACCGAGCTGATGCGACACCAAAGAGAGACAACCACCCAACAGGGGCCCCTCGGCCTGCCCGGTCTGCCATACGGCAATTTCTTCCGGTTCCAGAGGAATCGTATAGGTTTCTTCTTCATTGAAAATGAAGTCCCAGAAATGTTGTTCCGTAAAGGGTAAAATGCCGCCGCCCATTTCCACCGCTGCCATCGGCCCGGAAAGAGAAGGCAAAGCGGCCTTGGTCCAAAATGCCAGTTGAAGCGTAGTGATATCCGAATAGCCCACGAAAAGTTTCGGATTTTTTTGAATAAGATCATAGTCGATGCGATCCAGCAGGCGCAGTGTGCCCCAGCCTCCGCGGGCGCAAATGATGGCGTCGATTTGGGGATCGGCAAACAAACGGTGCAAATCATCCAGCCGCAGATCGTCGTTGCCGGCAAAATAGCCGTAACTGGCGCGGAGCGAGGCGCCTTCTACGACGGTAAACCCCTTCGCCTTTAAATAGGAAATCCCACGAGCCAGTTTTTCCTGATTTGGTTGATAAGCGGGTGCGAAAATGCCAATAGTACCTTTTGATGGAAGTCTTCTTAACATAATAAAGTCCTGATTAAGATTAGAGTCGATTTATCAAGAGTGAAAATACATTGCCAAAACGCTAAAAAAGTATTCGGGAATATAGAGAAATTTATATATCGGAACATCTTTTTTTAATAAAAAAGACATACTTTATCGTTGTTTTAAAAAAAAATCCATTTTAACTTAGTGCTCCCGAACAGTCCCATTTAAACAGAAGGAAATACCGATATGAGAAAAGTGTTGGTTGCCACCATTAAACCGTTTGCTCCGGCGGCGGTTGAACAGATAAAAAAGATTGTGGAACAGGCCGGCTACCGGTTTGCCTTGTTGGAAAAATACACCGATCAATCCGAACTGATTTCTGCCGTGGCAGACGCCGATGCGCTCATTATCCGCAGCGATAAGGCCGACCGGCAAGTGATCGAGGCGGGCAAGAATCTCAAAATCATTGTTCGCGCCGGCGCCGGCTATGACAATATTGATCTGGAAGCGGCCACGGAAAAGGGCATTGTAGCCATGAACACGCCGGGGCAAAATTCCAATGCCGTGGCTGAGCTGGCCCTGGGTATGATGGTCTATATGGCCCGCAACCTGTTTAACGGCAAACCGGGAACGGAATTGAAGGGCAAAACGCTGGGTATCCATGCCTACGGGAATGTGGGGCGGCACGTAGCCCGTATTGCCAGGGGCTTCGATATGAAGGTTAGCGCATTCGATCCGTTTATTCCGGCGGAAGCCATCGAAAAAGACGGTGTGGAAGTGCTGAGCAGCGTGGAAGAGCTGTATGGTAAGAATCAATATATCTCGCTGCATATCCCGGCCAACGAGCAAACCAAAAATTCCATTAATTATGAACTGTTGTCCCGTATGCCTAATGGCGCTACACTGGTGAATACAGCCCGTAAAGAAGTGATCGACGAGGACGGGCTGCTGAAAATATTTGCCGAGCGTGAGGATTTCCGCTATGTATCCGATATCGCACCGGATTGCGCCGATACGATACAGGAAAAATATGCGGGTCGTTTCTATTTTACGCCCAAAAAAATGGGCGCGCAGACCGCGGAAGCCAATATCAACGCCGGCATCGCCGCAGCCAATCAGATTGTCAACTTCTTTGAAAAAGGCGATACAACCTTTCAGGTGAATAAATAACCGGGCGGGAAGTCGGACAGACCCGGAAGGTTTATTAAACACCAGGCTAATGTGAAACGGAAAAGCGATTCCATCGTTCCAAGCGGTGGAATCGCTTTAAAAGTGCAGTAATTAAATCATTTTTTTCGAATTCCATTAAAGCAGTACTTATCATCCGTTTTACCAAAAGGCCGGTCTAAATTTTGATCGGCCTTTATCTTTACTTTTGGCTTCAGTTCCTTTATTTTATAAATATCCCGTCAAAATCCGAATTTGGGCGTTTTGTAACAGGACAAAGAGCGTATTCCCTTGTGATTGAACGGAATATATTTTGGATTATTTAGTTTATAATTTAATGCATTCGATAATTGAATAGATACTGTATAGCTAATTACCAGAGGCCAAATTATGCAGAAAAAAGAAGAAGCCATGTGTCCCTTGTTCCCGGACGTAGTATGTCCCCAGGGCGATGAAGCAGCGGAAGCCTGTGATGTGCGCATGCATGCCGATTATGATCCCATGACCGATTTTCGTGATTATGCTTTTATGAACTGTGCCGTTCGTCGCGCCCGTGAGCAAGAGGAAGGAAAACAATTGGGCTGATGAGGTGTGAGGAATGAGTGAATTGTTGACTTTTTGATTTAGTAAGTTAGTGAGTTGTGCATACATAGCAACATCAATCCAATCTGTTTGCTGCCATTTCGTCTATTTACAGATTCATTCATTTATCCTTTAACGCCAGTTTTTTCAGTTTGCAGTACTTTGTACATCTCAAAAAGGAGCTATTTGTTCTATGCCGGAAACAGCAAAAAAAACAAAGGATATGGAAATCGAAGGACTTAATAAACAGACGCTGATCACTCTTTATAAAAATATGGTCATAACCCGTATGATGGATGAGAAAATGCTCATCATGCTTAAGCAGGGTAAAAGTTATTTCCATATTGGGGCGGGCGGTCACGAAGCCATTCAAACAGCGGCGGCCTTTGCCCTGCAGCCCGGGTACGACTATGCCTATCCTTATTATCGTGATCTGGGATTTGTGCTGCAGTTTGGCGTTACGCCTCTTGAGGTGTTTCTGAATTTTCTGGGCCGGGAAGCCGATCCCAGCTCCGGAGGTCGTCAGATGCCCAATCATTACGGTCACCGGGCGCAGCATATTGTGTCGCAGTCCAGCCCTACAGGTACGCAGTATTTGCAGGCCGTGGGCACCGCTTTGGGCGCCGTGCGGGAAGGAAAGGACGAAGTGGTTTATGTTTCTTCGGGAGAAGGAACCACCAGCCAGGGAGATTTCCATGAGGCTTTAAACTGGGCATCAAGAGACAAGCTGCCTGTGATTTTTGTGATCCAAAATAACAAATACGCCATTTCGGTTCCGGTTAAAGAACAAATGAGCGGGCAGTCGGTGTACAAATTTACCGGCGGCTACGAAGGACTCAACCGTTATCGGGTGGACGGCACCGATTTTTTTGCTTCGTATGTTACCGTGCGTGAAGCTGTGGAGAAAGTGCGCACAGGAAACGGTCCGGCGCTCATCGAAGCCGACACCGTTCGATTATTTGCTCATTCGTCTTCCGACTCGCAAAAAAAATACCGCACCCAGGAAGAGCTGGAAAAAGACCGGCAAAAAGACCCCATCCCCCAAATGGAAGTCCGGTTGAGAAAAAAAGGTATGCTGGATGACAACCTCGTTGACGAAATCAAAAAAGAATGTAAAGAAATGGTGGACGCCGCTGCCGAAGAAGCGGAAAAATATGAATCCCCGGCTCCGGAAACCCTGTATCATTTCCTGTTTGCCCCGGAAGAAGAATACGGCAATCTGGAATTTGAAAAAAGCGAACCAACCGGCAATAAAATAGTACTGGTTGATGCTATAAACCATACCTTAAAAGAAGAAATGGAACGCAACGATAAGATGTATATATTCGGGCAGGATGTGGCGGATGGCAAAGGCGGGGTGTTTACGGCAACAACAGGCATTTCTACCCGGTTTGGCCGGGATCGTTGCTTTAATGCACCCCTGGCCGAGTCGTCCATTGTTGGCGTGGCAATCGGTATGGCCGTGCGCGGCTTGCGTCCGGTAATCGAAATCCAGTTTGGCGACTATATCTGGACGGCTATGATGCAAATCCGTAACGAAATGGCCACCATGCGCTGGCGGGCCTATAACAACTGGGCTGCGCCTGTGGTTATTCGGGTGCCGGTAGGCGGCTACATTCACGGCGGACTCTGCCATTCGCAAAATATTGAGGGTTTTTTCGCCCACTTACCGGGTGTTAAAATCGCTTATCCCTCCAACGCGGCCGATGCAAAAGGGCTGCTTAAAACCGCTATCCGCTGTCCCGATCCGGTGCTTTTTCTGGAACATAAAGGTTTGTATCGCCAGAGTTACGCCTCTGCCCCTGAACCGGATGATGAATATTTATTACCTTTCGGAAAAGCAAAAGTAAAGCGTAAAGGTGAGGATATTACGGTAGTAACCTGGGGCGCTCTGGTGCAAAAGTCTCTGGAAGCGGCCCGTCAACTGGAAAAAGAGGGGCTTTCAGTGGAAGTGATCGACATCCGCACGATTGTGCCGCTGGATATCGAAACCATAGTTGAATCATTGAAAAAAACCGGTAAAATACTGATTGCGCACGAAGATACGCGCTTTCATGGCTTCGGAGCGGAAATTGCCGCACAGATTACCGAAAAGGGCTTTGAGTATCTGGACGGTCCGGTTCAACGGCTGGCCGGCGCCGATACGCCCATCCCCTTTAGCCCGGTGCTGGAAAAAGAGGCTCTGCCGCAAACAGAAAACATAGTAGAACAGCTGCGCAAGCTGGGGCAATATTAGGGGGAAGTATTTAGTAATTAGTACAGAGTAGTAGGTGACGGGTGACTGGAAATTAGAAACTTTCGTAGCGAAGCGAAGAACCCGCCGTGGCCGGGGAAATTGGTAACTTGAAACTGGAAATTAGAAACTGGGAACTAATAACTCAATAGCTTAATAACCTAGTAACTGACAACTAATAACTGTTAACTGAAAACTGAAAACTAATAACTGTTAACTGAAAACTGAAAACTAATAACTGAAAACTGATAACTGAAAACCAAATTCGCGGAGACATACATACATGAAATTTGAGATGGTTATGCCCAAAATGGGCGAATCAATTACCGAGGGTACGATCCTTAAATGGCTCAAAAAAGCTGGTGATACGGTGGAAAAAGATGAAATCATTCTGGAAATAAGCACGGATAAAGTGGATTCGGAAATTCCCACACCGGTACCGGGTACTATCGTGGAACTGCTGGCCGCCGAAGGGGATACAGTTGAGGTAGGTTTGCCCATTGCGATCATAGAAACGGAGGCAGGAGCGGATGTTCAGGCCGCAGGAAAGCCGGAGCCGGCTGAAGAATCGCAACAGGCCGCGGAACCGACAACGGCGCCTGCGCCAGCGCCGGTCAAAAAATCCGGTGAGGCAAAAAGCAGCGCATCCCGTTTTTATTCGCCGGTGGTGATGAACATTGCCGCAGAGCATGGCCTTCCCATGTCCGAACTGGAAACCATCCCCGGCAGTGGTTTAAACGGACGTCTTACCAAAAAGGATATTCTGGCCTATTTAAAAACGCGTACCGGCGGCACGTCGCCTGCGCCGGTTTCATCGGCCGCGTCCGCCGCTTCATCCATAAAAGCAGGACAGACGGAAGCGATTCCGCTGGATAATATGCGCAAAAAGATTGCCGAACACATGGTGCATTCCAAGCATACTTCGGCCCATGTGAGTTTGTACACGGAAGTGGATATGCACAATATCTACCGTATCCGCGAGCGCAATAAAACCAGTTTTAAAAAGAAACAAGGTTTTAGCTTAACCTACATGCCTTTTATTGTAGAGGCGACCGTAAAAGCGCTGAAGGAATATCCACTGCTCAATGCCCAGATGGACGCGGAACGGATTTTGGTGAAATACTTCTATAACATCGGTATCGCCGTTGCGGTGGAAAACGGGCTGATTGTGCCCAATGTGTTTAATGCCGATGAAAAAAGCCTGGTGGGACTGGCCCGGGCCATTGCCGACCTGGCCACCCGCGCCCGCACCAAAAAACTGCAGCCCGATGAGCTAAGCAACGGAACTTTTTCCATATCCAATTTTGGCGTGTACGGCACTACCATCGGTTTTCCCATCATTAACCAGCCACAGGTGGCTATTTTGGGCGTGGGCGCCATCAAAAAACGGCCGGTGGTGATTAATGACGCCATTGCTATACGACCGATTATGTATCTGGCTCTGACCATCGATCACCGGCTGATTGACGGGGCAATGGGTTCGCAATTTCTGGAACATATCCGGGAACTTTTGGAAGAATATGATCCGGATATGGATATTTAAAGGCTTTACGTCGTAAAATAAGTGGATTGTTTTTGATGAGTCTGTATAAAAAGCATGTTTTTGTCTGCGAAAACCTGAGGGACGTGGCCAGCGGCCGGGCTTCCTGCGGTAGTCATCAAACGGCTAAGCTGCGTAAAAAATTAAAAGAAATGGTAAAAGCTGCTGGTAATGGAAAGCAAATCCGCATTAATGCCGCAGGATGTTTGGGACAATGTTCCAAAGGCCCGGCAATGGTCATATATCCTCAGGGCATCTGGTATGGAAATTTCGGTGAAGAAGATTTGGAAGAAATCTTACAGGAATCCATCCTGGGTGACCGGGTAATCGATCGATTTCTGATAAAAGATAAAATGGAGTAATGGAATGGTGGAGTATTGGAGTAGTGATTTAGCCTCTTTATACTACCATATCAACGCTCCGCTGCTCCAATACTTCATCATCCCATAAATTCACTAATTCATCAATGCGCTAACCCTTTGTTTTATGAAAAAACTTATTTTACACAATTTCCACGAACGCCAGGGCGCGCGGTTTAAGATAGTAAACGACTGGCAGATTCCTACCGTGTACATAAACCTGGCTGAAGAGTTGGAAGCGCCCCGGGAAAAGCTGGCTCTGCTGGATAGAAGTTATCTCGGAAAAGTTATCCTGCGGGGAAATGACGCATTGGATTTACTGAACCGTATAAGCACCAATGATATGAGCGGATTGATTGTGGGTATGGTTTGTGATACGGTGTTTACCACGCCTAAAGGGCGTATTGTGGATTACTGCCGGGTTTTGCACATGGAGGATAGTTTACTTGTCGTTTCCAGCTACATGGACGCCGCCCATCTGATTGAATGGATTAACCGCTTTATCATTCTTGAAGATGTGGAAGTAGAAGACGCCACCGCATCCTTCTTGTGGTTAACTTTGATCGGCCCGGACAGTCTGCGTTTTGTCCGTTCCATCAGCCACAAACGCGTGGTGCAGGATGATGAACAGATCTGGATTGAGCACAACAATGTTCTTTTTCCCGCGCTTCTGAATGAGAATTTTCTGGTAAATGCGTATAATTTTTGTCTGCCGGTAGATGAGGGTGAAACCGTTTTCGGGTGGTTGTTTCAGGAATTTATGAATCAGGGCGGTACGCTCATCGGTGACGAAGCCTTCCAGGTGATTCGCATCGAAAGCGGCATGCCGGATTGGGGTACGGAATTGAATGAAGAACACAATCCTCATGAAGCCCGGTTGTTAAATGCCGTGAGCTTCACCAAGGGTTGTTATACCGGCCAGGAAGTCATCGCCCGGCTGGATACTTACGATAAAGTACAGAAATACTTAATGATTGTGGAAATGAATGAACGCATAGACGGACAACCTCCTCTGGATATTTATCTGGACAGCGATAAAATCGGCGTCCTCACCAGTTACGCCGCCGATCCGCTGAAGAAACGTTATTTGGGATTAGCTTATATCAAAAAACAGTATGCCATAGAGGATTTTAGTTTGCAGGTGGAAGTGGATACCGAATTTAAACGTATTCCTTCGGTACTGCGTAAACCTCCTACGGGAACATAGCCCATGTATCAGTATGATAAACATTTTACTTTGCCCGAGGCGCGGGGGCTTATTCCATTTCTTAAACCTCGTCTGGCAGAGATCCGCATGTTAGCCCTGCAATTGAAGGAAACCGGTTTTGATGTATATAAAGGACGATATTTACCGGGATTCCATCCGGATACATTGGATGCCTATCCCCCCGAATACCGGCGGTTGGTTGATCGGATTGAAGAAATACGGGAAGAGGGAGTGGAAGTGAAGGGCTTGGAATACGGGCTGGTGGATTTTCCTGCTCTGCGCGATAACGGCGAAGAAGTGTTTCTTTGCTGGAAAATCGATGAAGATGATATCGAATTCTGGCATCCGTTGGAAAGCGGCTACAAGGGCAGAGCACATATTGATGAATTTTAGATAGTACATAGTACAAAGTAATTAGTATTTAGTATGGAGTGATAAGTGAGGGGGAATTAATTAAAAATGAACAATTAAGAATTAAGAATAAAAAACCTCTGTGTTCCCTGTGCTCTCTCTGGTTAACCTATACAAGCACAAAGGGGCAAAGGGACAAAGTAACGCAAGATTTATCTTGCGCTTAGAAAGCCAAAAGCCAACACAATAACTTAATAACATAATAACTGAGAACTAATAAATCTCGAATATCGATTAACGATTTAAGAATTGAGAACCAATAACCCAATAACTTAATAACTTAGTAACTGACAACTAATAACTGTTAACTGAAAACTGACGACTGAGAGCTGACAGCCGATAGCCTAAAGCCAATAGCCAACAGCTAAGAGCTGACAGCAAATTTAACAACTTAATAACTGAAAACTGATAACCGACAACTTAAAATGCCCATTCAATTCGGTACATATACCATAGAAAACGGCCTTTTTTTGGCGCCGATGGAAAGCGTAACCGACTATCCCTTCCGAATGATTTGCAAGGAATTGGGCGCCGATGTGGTCTATTCCGAGTTTATCAGTTCGGAAGCGCTGGTGCGCGATGCCGAAAAAGCCTTCCGCAAAATGACCATCAAGGATGCGGAGCATCCCATCGGCATACAGATATACGGCAATCGAGTGGAAGCCATGGTAAAGGCCGCTCAACTGGCTGAAGAAAAGGGCCCGGATTTTATCGATATCAACTTTGGCTGCCCGGTAAAAAAAGTGGCCCTCAAAGGCGCCGGCGCCGGCTTGCTGCGTGATGTGCCGCTGATGATCGCAATTTCCAAAGCAGTGGCGCGCGCTGTTTCTGTGCCGGTTACTGCCAAAACCCGCCTGGGCTGGGACGCCGATTCCATTCAGATTGTAGATATCGCTCAACGGCTGGAGGAGGTGGGTATCGAAGCGCTGGCCATACATGCCCGTACCCGCGCGCAAGGTTACAAAGGCCGGGCCGACTGGGATTGGATTGCCCGTACCAAAGAAGCGGTTGACATCCCGGTTATCGGTAATGGCGACGTAACCGAACCGCAGCATGTGAAAGCTATGTTTGAGCAAACCGGTTGTGACGCGGTGATGATCGGTCGAGGGGCGGTACACAATCCCTGGCTGTTCCGCAGCGCGAAAAAATACCTGCAAACAGGCAAAGAAGAAGCCCCGCCCACCCTGGCCGAACGTATTGACATCTTAAAGAAGCATTACCTTTACGCCGTAGAATACAAAGGCGAGCGGAAAGGCGTGATTGAAATGCGCAAGCATCTCAGCGGCTATTTAAAGGGCCTGCCGCATATCGCTCGTTTCCGATTGGAACTGATGCAGTTTGACCGGATTGACCCCGTATTCGAACGGCTGGAGGCTTTGAAGGAAAGTAAAAATTACCGTGATCTGGTGCTTAGCTATCAGCAAAGCCAAGTAGAAGCCGGGCAAATGGAATGCGCGACGGATATTTGAACCGAAACGATTCCCACTATGGAAGCATCCTTCTACAAGAGAAACCCAACCACTGTAATTTGAACAAACTTACCATGATGTAGCGATTCCATCGCTTGGAGCGATGGAATCGTTAAAACGAAGAAATATATACGCTACCTGTCAATAGACCTTCCAGGTCTTGAAGACCTGGAAGGTCTGAAAACCAGCCGCTTTGAGAAGGGCGCGCCTGAAAGCGGGGCCGATCTTTCCGCCTTTTTCGGATAAAAAGAACTTGAAAAGAGCAATAAATGCTCTTATATTTCGAGTAAAAAAATAACTCGATAAAGTATGCTAAACTCCTTAATTACATCGCAAACGCGCATCAAGTTGCTGCTGCGTTTTTTTCTTAATCCCGAAAACCGGGGCTATCTGCGTCAATTGGCCGGCGAGTTTGGCGAGTCCACCAACAGCATCCGGGTGGAACTGAACAAATTGTCCGAAGCCAAAATACTCACTTCCAGTAAGGAAGGGCGCAACAAGATTTACCAGGCCAATACCCGGCACCCTTTGTTTAACGATATCCGCAGCATTGTACTCAAATCCACCGGTATTGATAAAGTGGTAAGTAATATCTTAAATAAATTGGGCGATGTACAGCTGGCCTTTATTCGTGGTGATTATGCGGTGGGTAAAGATAGCGGATTGATAGATTTGGTAATTGTAGGTGATTCCATTAATTTGAACGAAGTGGAGCGGGTACGAAGGAAAACTGAAAATTTGATTAAAAGAAAAATCTCTGTACTGACACTGACAGTAGAAGAATATAGAAAATTGAAGGAAAATTTTAGTAAAGAACCCCGATTGATATTGCTGGGAAAAAGTATAAATGAAGAATGTATTAATTACGGATAGGTAGTAAAAATGAAACAATTCGTTTATTTTCTTTTACTTATTTTTTTAATTAGTTCTTGTAAAGAGACTTCTGTTGAAACTGATAATAATCGTAATCCTGAAATTGTGAATATTACAGCAAACCCTGATACTATTGTTGGAGGTGAAAAAGCAACTTTAACCTGTATTGCATCAGATCCAGATGGAGATGATTTAACGTATGTTTGGGAAGCATTAATTGGCTCTATAAATGGAGTCGGGAATCAGGTAACCTGGCTAGCACCGGATAGTGCCGGAACCGTTTATATCGTATGCAAGGTTTTAGATGGAAATGGTGGAGAGGCTAAGGATAGTGTTAAAATAAATTTTACTGAAGCTGAAAAAAATCATAACCCTGAAATTATGAGTTTAATGGCAAACCCTGATACTATTTTTACAGGTGATAAAACAACCTTAACCTGTATTGCAACAGATCAAGATGGAGATGATTTAACGTATGTTTGGGAAGCATTAATTGGCTCTATAAATGGTGTCGGGAATCAGGTAACTTGGTTAGCGCCGGATAGTACTGGAACCGTTTATGTCGTATGCAAGGTTTTAGATGGAAATGGTGGAGAAGCTAAGGACAGTGTTAAAATTGATATAGAACTTAAAATTCCTACAGAGGGTTTGGTTGCCTATTATCCGTTTAATAATGGTTCTGCAGATGATGAAAGTGATAATTCAAATCATGGAATTGTTGTTGGGCCTAGCAGCACAAGCGATCGATTTGGAAGAGAAAACTCTGCAATATATTTTGATGGGATTGATGATTATATTTGGATAGATGAAGACCCTTCATTAGAGCCTGATAATTTTACTATATCCTTTTGGTTTAAAACCGAAAAACTTAGTACCAACGAATACCAATCTCTTGTGTTTAAAGAAGATGGCTATAATGAAGGATATAAAGTGATTTTCCGAAGTGAATTAAAAGATGAGAAAGCCCAATCGATATTATTTATGTCGTCAAGCCTTGATAATTCAACGCCAATTTATCTGTATTCCAATGAAAAGATAGAATATGCAAATACCTGGTATCATATTGTAGCTTGTTTTGAAGCAGGTGGTAAGATGAGATTGTTTATAAATAATAGATTTGATTCAGAAATTTCTGGCCCAACTAATTGGGATAAGTATAACAGCGGGGAGCTTGTTTTAGGTAGATTTACAGATGAAGGAACGGCACCGTATGGCGGATATTTCCATGGTAGTCTAGATGACTTAAGAATTTATAATAGAGTCTTAAGTTTGGAGGAAATTAACGCTCTTTATAATGAAAAATAGGTAACAACCTAAGGAATGTATTATTAAATAACAAATGTGCTTGGTAAATAGGATTTTATTATTTAAAGACTCACAGCCGACTAAATATCTTAGGTTGAATACTTCCCCTTGGGAATGTAGAAGTTTTGGTGGACAGTGTCTATTGATTATGTCCGGATAAAGATATGCTAAAACAGATTGGGCAAAACGCAGCTTAAGCTATTAAACGTAAATACAACTGGAATAATATCACAGTTCAAATACTTATTCAAATATTCAGGCAACTTGAACATTAAATTAGCAACCATCATCGGCACAAGGCCGCAATTCATCAAAGCGGCCACGGTCAGCCGTCTGATAAAAGAAATCTCTTCTGTTACCGAGGTTATCATCCATACCGGTCAGCACTACGATGATAACATGTCGGAGGTCTTTTTTAAGCAACTGCAAATTCCCCAACCGCACTACAATTTGGAAGTAGGTTCGGGAAGTCACGGTCAACAAACCGGCTTGATGCTGCAACGTATTGAACAAGTTTTAATTAAAGAAAAACCCGATTGGGTGTTAATCTATGGAGATACAAACTCAACCATTGCCGGCGCCTTAGCAGCAGTTAAACTGCATATTCTAACCGCCCATGTGGAAGCCGGGCTGCGCAGTTTTAACCGCAAAATGCCGGAAGAAATCAATCGTATTGCCACCGACCGTGTTTCCGATGTGCTGTTCGCGCCCACGCAAAATGCCATGGATTTGCTGCAAAAAGAAGGTTTGGAGCAAAGAGCGGTCTTTAGCGGCGATGTGATGTATGATTCGATTCTGTTTTATTCGGAACTTTTAAATGAGTCACATCGACCGCCGGTCTTAGACTCGCTGGACGCCTATTATCTGGCCACTATTCACCGCCCGGAAAACACTGATAATCCGCAGCATTTGCAAAGTATATTCAGTGCTTTCTCGGAGCTGGATTTGCCGGTCGTTTTGCCCCTGCATCCGCGAACCCGTAATTTACTGGATGGAATACGCTACAACGAAAATGTAAAAATTATCGATCCGGTGGGTTATCTGCAAATGCTGTATTTACTACGGCATAGTTTTAAGGTGCTTACGGACAGCGGAGGATTGCAGAAAGAAGCCTATTTTATGCAGAAACCCTGCCTCACTCTGCGCGACCAGAGCGAGTGGGTGGAAACGTTGGAAGGAAACTGGAATTTTATCGTTGCCGCAAATAAAGACATGATACTGGAAAAAATTCAAATAAACGAATACGGCCCGCAAACCCTGGCCTTTGGCAATGGCAGGGCGGCAAAAAAAATTGTGGACCATCTAACGAATAAAAAAAGGCAAATATGATTCTGTTTATTGCTCCGAATTTCAGTTCATTTGTGCGTAATGATTTCGAAATTTTGTCCAAAAAATATAGGGTGCAAAAATATATTTATTCGGCCAGAAAAAAATTATGGGAACACATTGGGAATCAATTAAAACTACTCTTTTGGCTGCTAGTAAAACTGCCGGGATCAAGAATCGTTTTTATTTGGTTTGCCGACTACCATAGTTTTTTACCCGTATTCCTGGCCCGTATTTTCCGGAAAAATTCTTATCTGGTTCTGGGCGGCTATGACGTAACCTACATTCCGGAACTGGATTACGGTTCCTTCAAAAATCCATTGCGTGCTTTTTGTGCACGATATGCCATGAATCATGTTACCTGCAATTTGCCTGTGGCGGATACTCTGGCAGAGGAAATAAAGCAGAAAGCGAAAAAAGCAAAAATAAGAACCATTTATACCGGACATCCGGGAAATAAGTTTTCCCCGGATGGCAAAGAAAAAGAATCTTTTGTCCTGACGGTAGGAACGGGCAGCACAGCTCAACGGATGAAAATTAAAGGTGTTGACTTTTTTCTGGAAGTTGCCAAAAAAATGCCTCACACTAAATTTGTTATCGTCGGTATGGCTGAAAAAGTAAAACAAATATACGGAACCGCCCCGAATAATGTACACTTTACGGGTTGGGTAGAGCAGGGAGAGTTATTGAACTATTACCGGAGGGCAAAAGTGTATGCCCAGTTCTCGCTGCGGGAAGGATTGCCTTCATCCGTATGTGAAGCCATGCTCTGCGAATGTGTGCCGGTGGGCGCAAAAGCCGGAGGTATTCCCATTGCCATCGGCGAATGTGGTTTTATCGTAAACAACCGCAATGTGGATGAAGCCGTCGCGCTGATTCAGAAGGCCATGACGGATGACGGGACGCTCGGCAGATGCGCACGCAAAAGGGTATTGGACTTGTTTTCGGTCGAGCGCAGAGAAAAAGAATTGTTTAAAATCTTTAACGAGAATTGAATTACTAAAATATCCATTTAAATAGTGGAATAATCAATTATGGAGTTATCAAAAAGCAAAATATTGGTAACCGGTGCCGGAGGATTCATCGGTTCACACTTAGTGGAACTTTGTTGCAAAAACGGAACGGATGTTCGCGCTTTTGTTCGATATAATTCCAAAAACAGCTGGGGCTGGCTGGAATCTTCTCCATGTAAAAACGACATTGAAATCATTACAGGCGATATCCGCGATTACGATTCGGTGCGTAAAGCTGTGGAAGGATGTTCAACCGTTTTTCATCTGGCCGCTCTGATAGGGATACCGTATTCCTATGAATCACCCATTGCCTATGTTAAAACAAATATTGAAGGTACCTACAATGTTCTGGAAGCGGCTAAGGCAGAGCAGTGTCAAAATATATTAGTTACTTCCACCAGCGAAACGTATGGCAGCGCTCAATACGTACCCATTGATGAAAAACACCCCATGGTGGGTCAGTCACCCTATTCTGCAACAAAAATCGGCGCCGACCATCTGGCCTTAAGTTACTTCCGATCTTTCGATTTGCCTGTAAAAATCGTACGACCCTTTAACACATACGGTCCGCGGCAATCGGCCAGAGCAATAATTCCCACAACGATTACCCAGATTTTATCCGGCAATACACAATTGAGATTAGGTAATACCAGCCCCACCCGGGATCTGACTTTTGTAAAAGACACCGCAGAGGGGTTTTGGGAAATTGCCCGCTCTGACCACCTTTTTGGTGAAATTACCAATATCGGAATGGGCAAGGAAATATCCATTGGCGAATTAGTGCGATTAATTGCCGAATTAATGGATGTGGAAGTAACCATAATCACTGAAGAAGAAAGAGTTCGTCCGGACAAAAGCGAAGTGATGCGGCTGCTTTGCGATAGCTCAAAAATTAGAGCAAAAACGGAATGGCGACCTGCATACGATTTACGAAAAGGTTTACTGGAAACGATTGAGTGGCTTAAATACAATCAACATTTGTACAAACCGGAAATTTATAACGTGTAGGAAAACACCATGCAAACAGTCATTTTGGCCGGGGGCAAAGGAACGCGCCTAAAACCGTACACAACGGTTTTCCCCAAACCGCTTATGCCCATTGGTGATTTACCCATTTTAGAAGTGGTGATTAAACAGTTAAAATATTATGGCTTTGATGATATCGTTATGGCGGTGGGGCATTTAAAGGAACTAATCCAGGCCTTTTTTAATGAAGGCGCAAGATGGGGGGTGCAAATCCGATATTCTATGGAAGACAAACCTCTGGGCACAGCCGCGCCGTTGGGGCTTATACCAGATTTGGATGATGATTTTCTGGTGATGAACGGCGATGTACTGACCAATCTGAATTATGCGGAATTTTTTGAATACCATAAATCAAATAAGGCGTTGTGTACAATCGCCATGTATAAAAAACCGGTTCATATCGATTTGGGAATCCTGCATCTGAATGAAGCAAACGAACTGACCGATTATATCGAAAAACCGACGCTGCATTACGAAGTAAGTATGGGGGTGTATGCGTTTAAGAAGGAAGCACTGCAATATATCCCTAAAAATACGTATTTCGATTTTCCCGATTTAATAAAAACCCTACTGTCCAAAAAACGAAAAGTGGTCGGTTTCCCCTTTGAGGGGTATTGGCTGGATATCGGCCGGCCATCCGATTACGAACAGGCAACGGACACGTTTAACACACATTTACAGGAATTTATTAGAGAATAATGAAGATAGCCATTACCGGATGTGACGGCTTTGTCGGTAAAAGATTAGTGCGCCGGTTGACTGACAGCGGATTAACCGTTATCAGAATAGATTTAAATTACGGTTTAGATATTACGGATTTTAATCAATTAGAGGGCATCGAACCGTTTGATATTTTGATCCACCTGGCCGCCCGCTCCTTTGTACCGGATTCGTATCGTGATCCACGCAATTTTTATCGGGTAAACGTAAGCGGTACGCTGAATGTACTGGAATTGTGCCGTAAATTTAAAGCCAAAATGATATTTACAAGTTCTTACGTTTACGGGATCCCTCGTTATTTACCCATAGACGAAAAGCATCCGCTGGAAGCGTTGAATCCGTACGCTCAATCCAAGGTAATGGGCGAAGAGCTTTGTCAGGCTTATCATCGTGATTTTAATTTGAATGTTATTGTACTGCGACCGTTTAATATTTACGGACCCGGACAGAATAAAAATTTTCTTATTCCCACCATTCTTCGGCAGGCTAAAACCGGCAAAATTGTTTTAAAAGACCCAAAGCCAAAACGGGATATGGTGTTTATCGACGATCATATTGAAGCCTATATTAAAGCGATAAACTATAACTTTGCCGGATTTGATGTGTTCAATATTGGATCGGGACAAAGTTATTCGGTACGTGAAATTGCGGAAACAGCAGCCGAAATTCTGTCGCAGGCTATAGAAATTGAATTCAGCGGTGAGCAAAGAAAAACAGAAATCCCAGAAACTCTGGCAGATATAAAAAAAATTCGTACCGTCTTAGGTTGGAAACCGGCTTTTTCGCTTCGGGAGGGCCTCCAAAAAATCTTAGCAGAGGAAAATTCAAAATAAACCGTTATTCAGAGTAAAGAAAACGAAACTTTTTAAAGGAAATCTTGTGTCACTCACTCTTTCGGTTATTATTGCTACAAAAGATCGTCTGCAGGCGCTTACCGAATGTTTGGAAAGTTTACAACGCCAAACTGTACCGCCACAAACCGTCATTATTATCGACGCCAGTGCAAATAAAAAAGCCGAAGTCACCGCAAAACGCATTCTGGAAAAAGAGAACATAAACCTGGTCTATAAGAACAGCAAGCCGGGTTTGACTTATCAGCGGAATTTAGGAATCAGGCAAAACCCCAATGAGTTGGTCCTTTTTATCGATGATGATGTTATTCTGGATTCGAATTATATCAAGGAAATTAAGAGTATTTTTCTAAATGATCCTGCCGGTAAAATTGGCGGTGTAACAGGCAGAATACAACCGGGTAAACAAAAATCAATCCTCTCCATTCTCATACGAAAGATATTTTGTCTTTCGGAACCGGGCAGGGGCGAAGTAAAAAAATCGTTTGCCAATAATTCCATACATCCTCGTTATGTGGATGAAATGTTTGAGGTACAATGGTTGTCCGGATGTAACCAATGCTACCGCAAGGAAGTATTTAATGATTTCTTATTCGATGAGAATCTGGCCTCTTACGCTTATATGGAAGATGTGGATTTCTCATTCAGGGTGGGACAAAAATATAAACTGATCTTCATACCTCATGCCAGGCTTGTGCACAATATTCAGGTTTCACATGATACCAGATTGCGAAAACGTGAGAAACAGCGCATGTTTATGCTGAACTTGTATTATTTGTTCAAAAAAAACCAGTCTCAAACATTGACCTACAAATTCTGTCATTATTGGTCTTACATTGGTTATTTATTACGGGGGCTGCTTTTGGAACGAAGCTTCGCTTTTACTATGGGAACCGTGCAGGGAATCATGATGAATTTATCAGGGAAAAATCCCCTGATGAAATTATTAAGAGAGAAATAGGAAATGAAGTTATTCTACAAATGGTCAACAATTCGCAGACTACTCAAATATACCAGTCCGTTCACCAGATTGCTGTCGCAGCCAAAGATAAAAAAATATGCTATGCTACCTCCCAAACATGAACCCATATTTATTTTAGGGGCTCCGCGCTCGGGGACTACAATTATATTTCAAATCATCACACATTACTATGATCTTTTGTATCCGACCAATCTGGTCGAATTATCCAGAGAAAATCTGTACTTTGGATTCTGGTTGAACCAGTTATTTTCTAAAAATAAACCGCATAACTGTTTCCGTTCCCATTATGGAATTACGGAAGACTGCGGTTTATTTGCGCCAAATGAAAAAGGAAAATTCTGGTGGGAGTGGGTACCTAAAGGCAGCCTCGATAGAGGCCAGCTTGACGAGTTTATTCGCAATGAGATAAAGCAAACATTGTATTCGGTAATAAACAGATTTAACAAGCCGCTTATCTTTAAGCAGCTTGTACTTGGCATTCAGATTCCGGCCATCCTGGAAATATTTCCCCAGGCAAAATTTATTCTTGTAAAGCGGGATCCGTTATTTACCGCTCAATCGCTTTACCGGGAAGCGCAAGACGTGAAGATAGATATTTTTAAGTGGGTGGGTGTCTGGCCCCGAGGATATGAGAAACTTACAGGATTACCTCTTCATACTAAAATCGTCCGATTGATCCATTTAATTTATACGGAGGTCATCGAAAATTATAAACTGATTTCCGAACAAAATAAATGCGTCATCAATTACGAAGATCTGCAAGGCGACGGGGAACGAATTTACCGGAAACTGCAGCCGGTACTAAAAGATGTACCGCTGAAAGCAGATATACTATCCTCAAATATAAAAGCGGCAAATAAACAAAAAACAAGTGCAGATGAATTTGAAAAGCTGAAAAAAGAAATAGAGCTTTTGGATTGGCATTTTCTTGAAGAAATTTAAGAGAGAAGGAAGGGACATAGTATTAAAAAACAAGTTTTAAAACTGCTTGATTGGTATTATGAAATTCTTGATTGGTTTGTTTTGTTTTTCTTCGCACCCGTTGGCAGGCGATTGGGGCGCAGAGCGACATTTATTGGTATCGAAATACTGAATCATTTACATTTTTTTTATGCTACGAGGAAACGGCACATAATAGAAGCAAAAAAATCCCTGCTTGAATATCGGGAAATGTATGACGGCGTGGGCTATGATATTTATGACCGAATCGTAGCAAGAGACAGATGGTTAAATAATAAAACCATATTGGATATTGGATGCTTTGTCGGGAAAAAAACGGAACGGTATCTGGATGAAGGCGCGAAAGAAGTAATAGGGATTGATTTGTCAAAAAGGGGCATAGCAACTGCCAAACAATTTGAAAAACCAGGCTTGAGATTTTTCAACATATCTTCTTCCGAACTGGCAAGAAAATATCCCGCATATTTTGATACCATTGTTTCATTTACGGTTTTCGAGCATATTAGCAGAGAATCCCTTCCAGCTGTTTTGGAAGATATTCATACGCTTCTCAAGAAGGGCGGCCTCTGTCTTATCGCCTTTAATCATTATCTCGACCGGTTTGGTTCACATTTGGCAAATTTTATTTATCATGCGCATCCGACTCTATTGTTTAACGAAAAGCATGTTTTTGAATATTGTAACCGGAAACTATCCCAATACCATCAAATTGGTCAGATGGGATATTACCCGCCTGAATACAAATTTTCGAAAGAACAAAATTCGGATGTTTATTTGGAGCTCAATAAAGTTACTTCGGAAGATTTCAAATCCATTGTTCAGAGATCAGGTCTAAAACTTGTCCGGGCAGTGCCATATTCTCAAACAACTTTCATGAGACTAATGAATTTGTTACTCCCCCGAATAGAGTTGTTCAAGGGTTCATACTTGTATTTGCTTGAAAAGTAATTTATGAAAGAAATACGCAAATCGTTTTGGGATTTTGTAGCCGTCACCGGCTCAACACTTATTGCCGTACCTTTAATGCTCCTTTCGGAAGCGCTTCAGGCGCGTTATCTGGGGCCGGGCGGTTATGGCAAGGTGGCTCTTATCCTAAGCGCTATCTCGCTTCTTTATCTGGCTGCTCACAATTGGCTACACAGATCCATCATGCGCTTTGGCAAAGAAGAATTTATCCAAAAAAACCATTTGCGATCGTTCACAGCCGATTATTTACTCATCTCAATATTTTGTTTTATTACGGCGGTTTTTCTTTTTAACGTTTTACAAAAACCCATCCTGCAATTCCTGGAAATCCGCCATCCTTACGCCTTTTGGATTATTGTGTTGGGACTTTATCTTAATGTGACAAGACAGTTTGTTTTTGAAGTCCTGAAAATTATTCGCAAGATAAAATTACAAACATTGTTATTTCGTATAGTCAGCAAACTATTTATAGTCCTGGCCATTTTATTTTCCATTTTGGTTTTTTTTAAATTAAGTGTCAATTACGTAATTGCCATATTTCTTCTATCCGATGCAGTGGTTATCGGAATAGGATTGTTCAATATTCCACGCCGTTTTTTTTCCCCGCTACAATTTGACAGGGGCCTGTTAAAAAGAATTTTGGTTTACAGTTTTCCCCTTATTTTGTTTAGCTGGTCTAATTATGTGTTAAACTGGGTTGGTACGTATATAGTCAAGTATTACATGACTATGAATGATGTTGGGATTTATCAGGCTGCGGTAAAAATACTCAATACGGTTAAATCCTTTTATGGTATGGGCATTGTAACCGTAACCACACCGATTATAATGGTATTAAAAACAAATAATAACATTGATAAAATCCGCAATCTCTATTTAAAACGGTTTGTACCGTATGTGAGCTATCTAACCATGTTGTCCGTAACGGTTATCATTGTATTCAGTGATATTTTATTTCAATTAATATACGGCACAAAATTTGAGTCTTCCATAGTACCGTTTAAAATTATCATTACCTCGGTGAGTTTTTCCACGCTGGGATCGGTTTTCCTTCCTATCGTGACCTCATTCGATATGACTAAAATGATGCTTAAGTTGGGTTTACTGGCTAGTTTTGTAAATATAAGTTTGAATTTTCTTCTTGTACCGAAGTTTGGGATTGCCGGCGCGGCAGCGGCAGGTTTTGTTACTTTTTCTTTGAATCCGGTAATCTGGTACTTTTATCTGGACAAGGAGTTTCGTTTTCATACGAAAACGGGATTGTTATTTCCCTTTTTTACCATAGCAGTTTTAGTCGTGAATATCGCTATGATGAGTTTTTGGTTAAAAATATTGGCAAGTACAGGATTAATGTTTATAGCGACATGGATCGGTAGAAACATGCGACTTTTTATGCCGGAAGATATGGCGATAATATCCAATGTAAAAATGCCCGAAATATTAAAATCGGGCATTTACAAAACATTGAAATTTTTGTCCAAATAGAGCTTTTTTTAGCAATGAATCTTATCATTAATATCTGAAAAAAATGAGTAAAATTATTGAGGATTTGAGCCTGAATTTCATTTGATGATTCCTTTTTTAGTATATTTTAACCGATGAAATCATAATGCACATTTTCTTCACTTTATTGTTCATAGAGTTCCTGAACTTCCTTCTGCATTAATATTCTGCTATATATATAGATATCGTCTAAAATACCATTAAAAAATCTTCCCGGGAAGTATGTACCCTGGTTTTCCCCTATCCTAAGGGTAGATAGCTCACCATTATCGGGATTACTTGTATAATTATAGGTACCTGCATTTTCACCATTGACGTAAAGATCTACGGTTTTGGTAACGGCGTTTCTCACAATTGCGATGTGATACCATCGGTCAACTTCAAATTCAGTATTTTCGAATTGATAAACATTGTTTTCACCCTGTCCGCTCTCATGGGCATAAACCAATGAACGTGTTGAATCCCTGAAATTCAATCTATAAAGGGCGTTTGTCCCCGGATTATCCGTGTTGTCTGCCTGTTGTGTGAGAATACCAATGGCTTCACCGTCAAAGGAATTTACTTTCATCCATAAGGCAACGGTTAAGTCACCGGTAATTCTCAGGGATTCATATCCGCCCACATCAATAAAATCATCATTACCGTCAAATTGATAGGCGCTATTGAAGTTTCCTTTCCGATCTTCAGTTATAGTCGCTCCGTAAACAATACCGTTATACCCATTTCCGCTATAATCATCCGCGTTGCCATTAAAGGGGTAATAGGCCACCAAATCTTTCTGCAAATCATAGCCCCAATTTACCGTTATTTGCAGGCCCCCTGTGGTAGGGTTTAATGTTAAGGAAACGGGGGTGATCTCTCCCGGCTTAATTTCCACTTCTACGGAGCCCGTGTAAATAACCACGTTATTGCTATTGTAAGCATCCACTTGCAATGTCCAAACGCCCTAGGGTATGTCTTCCACTGTTGCGGAGGCGGTCGTATCCTGCATTTCAAAACTAAAACGTATGGTATCATAGCCAACGCGATAAAGCAGGCCCTCAATCCGCTCAATTTCGGCCGGCGCACTGGTCATATCCATCTGCATTGTAAGCGTGCCCAATTTATTTTCGTTGTTTTCATCGTTTCCTGTTGGTTCTGTTTGGCAGGCAGTAAAAAGAAGAAAGAAAGCGGAAAAAAGAAAAACATAAATTTTCATTTGTACTCTCCTTGCAAGATTGGTAAGGCTGGATCCCACAAATAAATATAACGGATAGTTGGTCAAAATCAAGGATAAAAAAAAATCTACTATTGATACCGGATAAAGACCGTAAATCCCGCTTTGGACAGGTATTAGATGAATTGTTACTTAAAGAAAATATAATAACGTCTGCAATCAGGCGGCAAATTACCGTCCGGTTATTTCTTGTTTACAGAATTTAATTGCTTCTTGATATAAGCCAACATCTCCCGTACCATTTTGTTTGACGGGTTGCTGCGCAGCATTCGTTCGGCAACGGTTTTGGCTTTGCCAAATTGATTGGTTTTGATATAGAAGTCGGCCAGGGCGTATAAATAATCCGGATTATACGGTTCCAGCAATGATGCCGTTCTGAGGGACTCCTCCGCCCCTTTAAAGCGGTTAAGGTGTTGTAGTATTAATCCCAGATTGTAATGGATGCGCGCCCGTCGGGGCATCCTACGGGCGGCTGTCTGCAAATATCCGGCTGCGGCTGTGTAATCCTTTTTTTCTGCCAGCAGCAGGCCTAAGGAATAATAGGCCTCACTCATGTCGGGATTTTGCTTAATGACCTGACGCAGCAAAGCCTCGGCCCGGTCGTTTTTGCCCAGCCGGTTATACAAAACAGCCAGATTCATTTTTGCAGGAAAAAACTTGTCGTCAATGCGTATGGCGGCTTCGTATTGAGCGGCCGCTCTATCCGGCTGGCCGAGATTGTTATACAAATTGCCCAGATTAAAACGTCCCGCCGGGAAATCGGCTGCATACAACTGGGATTGTTCATATTCTACTAAAGCCGAGCGGTAGGCCTGGCGCAGACGCTCAGGGATACTTTCCGGAGGCAATGCCGAAAGCCGGTTAGCTGCTGCGATGCGCACCGCCTTTACCCGGTCTTGCAGAAAAGGCGCCAGTGCGTTTATCATATCGCTCCGATCTTCGGGCAGGAAGGCGATTACGGCTGTATGGCGAATTAACTCCTCAGCGTCGTTTAAGGCCGCAATAATGGCTGCGTGGCTTTTAGCTGACGGGAAACGCCCTAACAACGAGACGGCGGTTGCCCGGACAATGGGCGGGAACAGCGGGTCGTTGCTGATGCGGATTAAATCATCCACAGCGCTGGAGTCATTCCGCTGTGCGGCATAAAATACCGTGCCGAAATGGGGACGACGGGTAAACTGCTCTCCGTACCATTTTACCACGGCATCCACGGCCCATTGAGTCGATTTATCCTCATGGCATTGGTTGCAGGCATTGGGTGTGCCTATCTTAAGGCTTAAGTCGGGGCGGGGGATGCGCAGGCTGTGATCGCGGCGGAAATCGATACCCATATAGTAGCGGCCGGGCATGTGGCAGTTGACACACAAAGCGCCCTGACCCACTTCCACTTTTTTACCGTCCGGCATGATTAGAGGCCGGCCCTCTTCTCCCGCTTTTTTGTGGAAGTGATGGCTGTACCTGTCGTACTGGTCAGCGCGGTGGCATTGCAGACACAGAGTATTGTCTTCTTTAACCCGTTTACCGCTGTGTACGTCATGACAGTCGCTGCAGCGTACATCTTTCATGTACATTTTACTCTGGGTGAATGAACCGTACACATAATCTTCTTCCAAAATCTGGCCGTCTGCAAAATAGTACGGTTCCAGTAAAAGTTGGGGAACGACCTGATCGAGCAAAGCTTTGGGCCGATGTTCGAGATTCCCGAGTGAAGAGCGGCGGGCATGGCACGGGGCGCACAAATCCACTTGCGATCGGTTGGTCACATTGCTGGTGCGTATCAGAAGCCCGTAATTCACGTCGTCCGGTCTGGCCGTTTCAGGAAGATTTGCCCATTGCACATGCTGCGAGGAAGGACCATGGCAGGCCTCGCAGCTTACGTCTATTTCAAACCAGGTAGTATGGAAAGAATCGGCCTTTGCACTGTAGTTTTTTCGTAAACCGGTCGAATGGCATTCGGCGCACATACCGTTCCAGTTCTGTCCGGCATTGGTCCAGTACAGCCAATCATGTGCATCCGGACGTTCTTCCTGATAAACCATTCCGGCCAAATCGAACCATTGGTTGCGGTCGCTATCCCAGGCGATAGACAGACATTGCAGCCGTCCTTTGTCGAAAGGTACCAGATATTGTTGAAGCGGGCGGACGCCGAAGGTATGGGTTATTTGAAAATCGCCCGGTTTGCCATCAGGGCCGAGCGTATATACGTAAAATTTGCCGTCTTTTCGATAAAAGCGGCTGATGAAGCCGTTACCGGTGAAAGTAGCATTATTAAAATTCCCCAATACCGTAGAATCATTCGCCACATCCATGGCCAAATCGTGATCCGAACCGTGCCACAGGTCATATTCTTTTTTGTGACATTCAACGCACTGTTCGCGCCCGACAAAAACGGCTTTTTCGATCGTGTTCTTATCCCGGGCGGTTTGTTCGATCAAATAAAATTTAAACAAATATATGGGCACGGATAGAACGATAATTATTGTGGCCATTAAGCCGAGTCGTTTCCAGATGTTCAGATCAGACATAAGTTACCTGTGATTTCTTAAATCGTTTGCGTCGAATTTTCCGCGAAATATCCACTTTGACCGTTTTTCCTTCGATTATAACGGGAAACAGATCCAGCGCTCTTGTAGCCGGAGGATTAATCACATTGCCCTGCAAATCAAAAGCCGAGGCGTGGCAAGGGCAAAGGAATTGATTCCTTTCAGATCGCCAGGCCACCGAGCATCCCAAATGTGTACAATGCAGCGATAGCGCTAAAAAACCGCCGTCATCCAGGCGGCAGAGATAAAACAGACCGCTGCGGAAAGGGATGGCCGAATTGGCCTTAAAGTCGTTTACAGCTCCGCATTCGATATAATGCGCTTTGCCGCTGACATGCTTCCTTCTTCCTGAAAAAAGAAAAGCCAAAGAAAGTCCCGTAAACTCAAACGCGGCAAACACTCCCAAACCCTGCCACAATCGGGTTAAAAAACCGCGTCGGGCAATTAGCTTATCCTGTGAGGAATTGATTGAATTTTTCTTTTTCATATATCAACCCCAGAAAATGATGGAAGCTGCGCCGAAAAAAGACACGTCATGGTTCCACATAGCTCAAATTGAAATTTGAACATTGTTTTTTGTTATTTATCCTATGGTATTTGCCACGGCCAGACCAATTGCATGTCTGCCCCCCGGAACCAGATACCGGTAATCGTTAAAATTAAAAAAATAACAGTAATTAAGACAAACAGAGCTTGCACCGTCTCATTCAGAGTGGCCTTAAAACGTTTTTTTAGCCCGTAATAAAATCCACTCAGGCTGAGTAATAAAACAATGGCCGGTACAACGCCGCCGGCAACGATTGGATCCACCGCTATAAAATTTTGTACATCCGGCAGCCAGGCATTAGCCACGATATACAACGGAGTAACGATAACCGCGCATAGTACGGCAACCCATGCCATCTGCCGCCCTTTATCCGAAACAAACCAGATACCCTGCGGCTGCTTCGGATAATTCAGATAAGGCAGTAACACAAGTCCCAAGCTAACCGCCAAAGGCAGGGCGGATGCGGCCAGCAGCGGATGAAAATGCAGCAGCAGTTCCTGCAAACCCATAAAATACCAGGCCGCCTTGGTTGGATTTGGACTCAAAGCCGGGTTGGCCATTGCCTGCAGTGGAGCGTTAAAAAGAGCGGCAGTCATAAATAAAACGGCTAATAGAACAAGGGCCACTGCCAGTTCTCGCACAACCAGATTGGGTACCGCCGGTACAAAAGCATTTTCTTTTTCCGATAGGTCAGAAGGTACAACCACGCCACCTGCTTTTCGCACTCGCCAGAAATGGAAAGACATCACAAAGATGATCAGAAAAGGAAAAATGGCCGTATGCAATGTGTAAAAGTTTAACATGGCTTGTCCGCCGATTTCTTCCCCGCCAATCAGCCATTCACGTAACCAGGGCCCCAACAAGGGAATGTATTCCAACATGCCCGTACTGATGGTGGTAGCCCAATATGCACGCTGATCCCACGGCAGTAAATAGCCTGTAAAGTTGGACAAAACCGTTAAAAAGAGCAGCAACAAACCCAAAAGCCAATTCAGCTGGCGCGGGGAATAAAAAGCGCCGCTAAAATAAACGCGGAATAGATGCAAAAAAACAATCATTACCAGGAAGGATCCGCTCCAATAATGGATGTTGCGTATAAACTGCCCGAAAAGCATTTCGTTTTGCAGAAGCAGAATGGAATGATAAGCTTCAGCAGGGCTGGCTTGATACACAAAACGAAGTAAAACGCCTGAGAATATCTGAACAACAAAAAGAAGCAGGGCCATACCGCCAAGCCCAAAAGTGTGATTAAAACGTAATGTGGATTCCGGCAAGGTGCGCGGATGTAAATGCCAAATAAATGATGACGTACTTCCTGTACCATTATTCATATTTGAGTGGAAAGAAGAAGAAATTCGCGCATATAAGCCTGAAATATTTTTCAAAAAACGTTTTTCACTCCAGCTGTTTAAAGCGGATGAGGAGCCCCGTTCCGAACTACTGTTTGTTTTCCTGACGGAATTATTTTTCTGTTTCTTCTTCGACAATTTTCTATCTCGGTATGATATCTTCAGGTTTAAAGACGGTGCCGAAATTCTAAGTTCTTCATCTCTTAATTAAAATACAAATACGAATCAAAGCAATAAAAAAACGCGGTAGTTCGAATAACCCCGAATCTCATTAAATATACAAAAACAAAAACTTGACATTAAAAACAAAATTTAATATTATATCGGAAAACGATACATCGGAAAGCGAAATAAAAAATGCCGAAGGAAGATCGAAATATTCAGCGTCTCTCAGAAGCCTTTCCCCCGGTCATGCATTTTTTTCATCATATGGCCGGGCAGGTATCGAAGATCGGCGAGTATTCTCTGGCGCAATATCGGGTATTGATGCTCCTGCATCATCATGAGCGGATGACCGTAGGTGATTTACACCATGCACTCAATACGGCACAGAGCACCGCCAGCGAAATGGTGAATCGTCTGGTTAAGCAAGGATTGGTAGAACGGGAACGCGATCCGGATGACGGTCGGCGGACGGTTCTGAAGCTCTCACCCGGGGCCAAAAAGGATTTATTAAACCGAATGGAGGCGATGACAGAAGTTTATCGTGAAATCCTCAGGAATTTTAGCCGGGAAGAACAGGAAGAATTAATACATTCACTGGAAGAAATAGCCCGGATATTAAATAAAAAAGAAACCGGCTTACCTTATTAAATTAACGGACTCATGAAAAACATTTATTTACTCATTTTTGTTATTTTTCTATTTATGCAGATAAGTCTTGGCCAGGATTCGTATACATTATCCGAATGTTTACGGCAGGCCTACGAGAGCAGCCATCTTCTGCGAGCGGCTAAGTTGGAAGTACTTGCTTCTGCGGAGCAAACCGCAGCGGCCAGAGCACAGAACTATCCTTTGCTCAATGTCGCAGCCGTTTATACCCGAATTGGCGAGATAAGTACTTTCACCTTTCCGTCGTTTACCGGAGGCCCCCCGCGCAAATTGTCCTTTGGCACGCCCAACCGGGTAAATGCCGATGCCAAATTACAGTATCCCTTATTTACATGGTGGCGTATCCAAAACAGTATCCAGCTTGCTGAACAGGGCGAAAGGATGACCGGTCTGCAGGAGGAATTACAGCGTCTTAACTTAACACACCAGGTGCTGAGGGCCTATTTTGCCGTTTTGATCAATAAAGCAGTGGTTCAGCTTTTGCAAGCTAATATGGATCGGACCAAGAAATCGCTGACGATGACCCGCAAACGTTATGAGGAAGGTCAACTGGCTAAACACGAGTTGCTGCGCACGCAGGTACAGTTTACCAATGAAAAAAACCAGCTCAAAACAGCTTTGGGCAATCTTTCCAACAGCCGTTTGTTTTTAGGAAAGGTATTGGGGCGGCCGGAATCGGAAATCGATGTTCAGGGAGAGCTTCACTTTGTGCCGCTAAAAACCGGAGAAGAAGAATTGGTTCGCCGCGCTCTCGAACAGCGTCTTGAGCTGCGTATGCTGGATGTGGAAAAAGCGATGAATTCAAGCAATCTGGAATTGGCCGGTAGCGGCAACAAACCGACGCTGGCCCTCTTTTCATCCTATAATATCACCAATGGATTCGATCCGATCGATCCGGAAAAATTTGTGGATAACTGGAATGTGGGTATTCAGTTTTCCTGGCCGTTGTTCGATGGTTTCGCCACAAAACACAAAACGGAAGAAGCGCGTATCCGCCAGAAAATCACCTTGGAAAAGGAAGCCGAGCTGAGGCAGAATATCATCCTGCAGGTAAAGCAGGCGATGGTCACCATACGGCAGATGGAAAACAGTATTGCTTCGCGTGAGAAAAATATCGAACTGGCCCGCGAAGTGCAGCAAATGTCCGAAAAACAGTATCGCAACGGATTGATTTCTTTGCTCGATCTTTTGGTTGCTCAAAAAAATCTCTTTAACGCAGAATTATCGCACTTACAGGCCGTGTTTAATCACATTATGGCCAAAATCGATTTGGGCAAAGCTATTGGAGATTACACCTGGTTTGAAGAAGAAGTGGAATAGATGATTGTTGATTAAAGAATTAAAAAATAAGGCACAGAGGGGCAAAGGGACAAAGGCACAAAGTAACGCAAGATTTATCTTGCGCCCTCGCCCTGCCGGCAAAGGTAGAAGGCACAGGGATAAAGTACATAGTAATTAGTACAAAGTACAAAGTAATAAGTGACAGGTGAAGCGTGACGAGAAATCAATTACGAATCATTTAATTATGAATTACGAATTAACAGCTAATAGCTAAGAGCTAATAGCCAATTCAATAACTCAATAACTTAATAACTTGAAACTGAGAACTGACAACTGAAAACTGAAAACTAATAGCAAATAACCAACAGCTTACAGCCTATAGCCAAAAGATGATAACCGATAGCCGTCCCTTCGGTTCCGTCCTGCCGGGACAGGCAAGGTCAAGTGTTCGGAGGCTGAGCCTGTCGAAACCGAGCCTGTCGAAGCCGATGTCTGTCGAAGCCGATGGTTCCCTTCGACAGGCTCAGGGAACGTATTTCCAGATGCTGAACCTCGCCTGTCCCGACTTGTCGGGTAGAAGCCTATCTCGTTCCCTTCGACGGGGCTCAGGGCGCGTAGCCAACCCTTCGGTCGGGCTCAGGGCAGGCAGCCGAAAGACCGGAATTTAGAACACCGATTAACGAAAGAAGAACAAAGAACCAATAACCTAATAACTTAATAACTAAAAACTGTAAACTGAAAACTGATAACTGAAAAATAATTGCCAACAGCCAACAGCCAAAAGCTAAT
>DRQG01000150.1 GCA_011369465.1 Caldithrix abyssi | reverse complement strand
ATGTGAGTCTTATTGATGAAATTAAAAAACAAAAAATGGAACAAAAACGCCGCGAACAGGAAAAACTACCTTTTTAAATTTATTGGCTCTATGCCAAATGGTGCTTTTGTTCATGCCAAGTGACATTATTCTTCATTCTTAATTCATAATTAGCTGAGCATCCGGCATCCCGCTCCTTCCTCAAGGCAACGTCATTTTTAGTCCAATAACCGCTCGATGCTTAAGTTATGAATAAATATACCGAAATAAACAGTAAACGCAATAAAGAGGAAATAACTATGTCACTCAAAATTCGTTTACAATGTTTTTATTTAAAAAATTTTGTAGTGCCTTTCATTTATACCAAGGCATTTTTTCAGAAAACCGTAAAAATTTGAGGTTGAACCGGGTATAAAGGCTTGACATATTTACTCCGGATTTCTTATATTAATCGTCTCGAAAGAAATCCGGGGAGGTTGCGGAGTGGTCAAACGCAACAGACTGTAAATCTGTCGGCTGAATGCCTTCGGAGGTTCGAATCCTCCCCTCCCCACATCAAACCCCTGAGAATATTCTTAGGGGTTTTTTTATTGATTCAACCGGTGATTATGATTATATTTACCAACTATTTAACGGGGCGATAGCTCAGTTGGTTAGAGCGCTACGTTGACATCGTAGAGGTCGTGAGTTCAAATCTCTCTCGTCCCACTGCAAACCACGGGTTGTTGGCTCGTGGTTTGTTTTATGGATTGGATACAGGAAGCGGGAAATACAGTGTCTCAGATTACGATTACTTTTCCGGATAAATCGCAGCAAACGGTAGAAAAAGGAACGACTCCGCTGGACATCGCCCGGCAGATCAGCAATTCGTTGGCCAAGCGGGCTGTGGCCGCCAAAGTGAACGGCCGCATCGTTTCGCTGCTTGAACCGCTGCAGGAATCGGCGGAAATAGAAATACTCACTTTTAAAGAAGACGAAGGGCGTGAGGTCTTCTGGCATTCCTCGGCCCATTTGATGGCTCAGGCCATTAAACGCCTTTGGCCGGAAGCCCAGCTCGGAATCGGTCCGCCGATTGACGACGGTTTTTATTATGATATCGATCTGGATCGACAGATCACGCCGGAAGATTTTCCGTTGATCGAGCAGGAAATGGCCAAAATTGTGGACGAAAATTTACCCACGGAGCGGAAAGTGCTGTCTCCGGAGGCGGCGATTGACTTCTTCCGAAAAAACCATGAGCTGCTCAAAGTGGAACTGATTGAGGACCTCAAAGGCAGCGGAGAAGAAATCAGCGCCTACAGTCAGGGCGAATTCACCGATTTGTGCCGCGGGCCGCACGTGCCCTCCACCGGGTATCTGGGTAAAAATTTTAAACTGCTCTCCGTGGCCGGCGCCTACTGGCACGGCGACGAAAAAAACAAAATGCTGCAGCGGATTTACGCCACCAATTATCCGGACAAAAAATTACTGAAGCAGCATTTAAAACGGCTGGAAGAAGCCAAAAAGCGCGATCACAGAAGGTTGGGGCGGGAGCTGGACCTGTTCAGCATCAATCAGGAAGTCGGCCCGGGGCTGATCCTCTGGCATCCCAAAGGCGCTTTGATGCGTCATTTGATTGAGGATTACTGGAAAAAAGAACATCTCAAAAGCGGGTATCAACTGGTATCCACACCCCATGTGGCCAAGCTGCATTTGTGGGAAACCAGCGGACATACCAATTTTTATCAGGAAAATATGTTCCGGCCGATGGAAGTGGAAGAGGTGGAATATCAACTTAAGCCGATGAACTGCCCCTTCCATATGACTATTTATAATTCCAAAATCCGTAGTTACCGTGATTTGCCCGTTCGTTTTGCCGAGCTGGGGACGGTATATCGTTACGAGCGTTCCGGCGTGCTGCACGGTTTGATGCGCGTACGCGGCTTCACGCAGGATGATGCCCATATTTACTGCCATCCCGATCAGTTGACCGATGAAATTATCGGCGTTTTGGATTTAAATGCCCGAATGCTGGCGCGATTTGGATTTACGGAATATGATGTTTATCTTTCCACCCGGCCGGAAAAATTTGTCGGAACGGAAGAAGGCTGGGAACACGCCACCGAGGCTCTGCGCCGGGCGCTGGAAATCAAACAGATGGATTACAAAATTGATCCCGGTGAAGGCGTTTTTTACGGCCCTAAAATTGATATTAAAATTAAAGATGTATTGGGACGCTCCTGGCAGTGTTCCACTATTCAGGTGGATTTTAATCTGCCGGAACGATTCGATTTGACTTTTGTGGATTCGGATGGCGAACGACACCGGCCGATAACCATACATCGGGCTTTGCTCGGTTCTATTGAACGTTTTTTTGGCATACTCATTGAACATTATGCCGGAAATTTTCCCTTGTGGCTGGCGCCTGTGCAGGTTATGGTTTTACCCATAGCCGACCGGCATTTCGAAATGGCCCGCCGTGTTCAGCAGGAGCTGCTGGCTAAAGATTTTCGTGTGGATGTGGATGAACGCAACGAAAAAATCGGTTTTAAAATCCGTGAAGCGGAAGTGGCCAAAGTGCCCTTTATGGTCATCATCGGCGATAAAGAAGTGGAACAGAACAAAATATCACTACGCCTAAAAGGTCAGGGCGATCTGGGGCAGATGGATATAAGTGAATTGATTAAACGCCTGCATGATGAATTGGCCGTGGAATAACGGACACATTATTAAATTAACATAACGAATCGGGAAGCATAACCAAGTCGAATCAACTGAGAGGAATGCAGCTATCGCGCAGCAAAAAACACGTATTAACGACAACATCACAGCCGAAGAGGTGCGGCTGATTGATCCTGAGGGGAAACAGCTCGGGATTGTTCCCTTGGCAAAAGCGTTGGAACTCGCCAAAGAGAGCGGGTTGGATTTGGTGGAAATTGCCCCTACCGCCAAACCTCCGGTTTGTAAGGTAATGGATTTTGGCAAGTTCACCTATGAAAGAAGCAAAAAAGAAAAATCATCCAAGAAAAAACAGCATACAATCGTCGTAAAGGAAATCCGTATGCGGCCAAAAACGGATGTGCACGATCTCGAATTCAAAATCAAGCATGCCCGTTCGTTTCTGGAAAGTAAAAACAAGGTGAAGTTTACCGTTCAGTTTCGCGGACGTGAACTGGCTTACAAAGAATTCGGCGAACGTCTTTTGGACAGAGTGGTGGAAATGCTGGAGGACATCGCCAAGGTGGAAGGCCCGAGAAAATTTGAGGGTCGCAATATGACAATGGTAATGACGCATAAATAGATTAGAAAGGGTGAAGTAAGATGCCAAAGATGAAATCGAATCGGGGAGCCGCCAAACGGTTTCGCGTTACGGCAAGCGGAAAAATTAAACGCCATTCCGCTTATCACAGCCATATTTTGACCAAAAAATCGGCTAAAAGAAAACGCAATCTGCGCGATGAAGCGATGGTTTCCGAAGCCGACGCTCCGCGCGTACGCAAGATGATTTTGAAATAATTAATGTAAGAAGGAGAATACAATGCCACGGGCGACAAATAATGTTGCAGCACGGCAGAGAAGAAAAAAGATTCTAAAGGCAGCCAAAGGCTACCGTTTGGGGAAAGGGCGTTTATATAAAACAGCCAAAGACCAGGTGGAAAAAAGCTGGCAGTACGCCTATCGTGATCGCCGTGCCAAAAAAAGAACATTCCGCAAATTATGGATAGCGCGAATTAACGCCGCCTGCCGTTTGAGCGGTGTGTCTTATTCGGTCTTTATGAACGGACTTAAAAAAGCCAATATCGAGCTAAACCGCAAAGCGCTTGCCGATATGGCCGTTCATAATCCGGCCGGTTTTGAACAATTGGTGAAACAGGTAACGGGGTAAATTCCAAAAAACAAATAACAAAATACTATATTAAAACAGCATAAATCAGACATGCTTCTTTGTCTGAGACCTGTAATTTGACGTGTATTTGTTATTTGTTTTCGTATGTTGAGACTTTACTTCAAACAAAACATAGTAAATCACCTGTTATTAAACGGAAGGAGGCGTCTGTTGACAGCGCTTCCTTTTTTTATATTTCACCGGGGTTTGTAAAATGCTGGAAAAAATAGAGCAGATTAAAAGTGATTTTGACAAAGCGCTGCAAAGTATCGGCGACGCAAAACAGCTGGAAGATATCCGCATCCGTTTTCTGGGTAGAAAAGGACTGATTGCTCAGGCGTTTACGCTTCTTGCCGAAGCGCCGGCCGACCTGAAACCCAAATTGGGGCAGGGGCTTAATCAGCTTAAAAAAGAAATCGAAGAACAATATCGGAAAGCGGAAGAGGCTTTTAAGGAAAAAGAAAAAAAAGCCCGTCGTTTGGATTTAACCTTGCCTGGCCGCAAACCGCAAAACGGCCGCGAGCATCCGCTCATTCAGGTGGCTAACGAAATAAAAGAGATTTTTAAAAGTCTGGGCTTTGTGATTGAAGACGGGCCGGAGATTGAAACCGACTACTATAATTTTGAAGCGCTGAACATTCCTAAAACCCATCCCGCGCGCGACATGCAGGACACCCTCTATATCACCGAGGATATCGTTTTGCGCACACATACCTCCCCGGTACAAATCCGTGTGATGGAACGGCAGAAACCGCCCATCCGCATGATTGCTCCGGGAAGAGTGTACCGCCGCGATACTCCGGACGCCAGCCATTCGCCGTTTTTTCATCAGGTGGAAGGATTGGTGGTTGGCGAAGATATTTCCTTTGCCGATCTGAAGGGCGTCATTCAGGCCTTTGCGCATAAAATGTTTGGCCGCGACATCCGCGTTCGCTTTCGGCCCAGTTTTTTCCCTTTTACCGAACCCAGCGCCGAATACGATTTTAGCTGTGTGTTCTGCCGCGGCAAGGGCTGCCGGGTGTGTAAAGGCACCGGCTGGATGGAAATATCCGGAGCGGGTATGGTGCATCCCAACGTTTTTAAAGCGGTGGGATACAACGCCGAAAAATACACCGGCTACGCCTTTGGTATGGGCATCGACCGGATTGCCATGCTGAAATACGCCATCAGCGACATCCGTTTGTTTTTCGAAAACGATCTACGGTTCTTAAATCAATTTTAAAAAGCGATACGATCATGAAAGTAACTTATAACTGGCTGAAAGATTACATCCAATTTGACGAAACACCGCAGGAACTGGCCGATAAACTCACCGAAGTCGGCTTTGAGGTGGAAGAACTGTTTCCTTTGTATCCGTCCTTTAACGGCGTTGTTGTGGGAAAGGTGGAAGAGGTTAAAAAACATCCCGATGCCGACAAACTCTCGTTGTGCGTTGTAAACGATGGCTCAGAGCGTTATCAGGTAATCTGCGGCGCGCCCAATGTGGCCGAAGGACAAATCGTCCCTTTTGCCAAAGTGGGAGCGCGGCTTCCCAACGGATTCAAAATAAAAAAAGCCAAAATCCGCGGCGTGGAATCTTTTGGTATGATTTGTTCCCGCGAGGAGCTGGGGCTGGAAGAAAAGTCCGACGGCATCTGGGCTATTGAGAGCGATTACCCCACGGGAAGCGATTTAAACGAACTGCTGCAAAAAGAACAGGATTTTGTTTACGACTTTTTTATTACGCCCAATCGGCCCGATTGCCTCAGTGTGTACGGCATAGCCCGTGAAGTGGCGGCCATTACCGGAAACGTGCTGCGCTTTCCTGAGTTTGATCTGCAGGAAGATGCGGCTGAAAAAGCGGCCGATACGATAGCCGTACATATCGAAGATACGGAGGGGTGTCCCCGTTATGCGGCGCGTCTTGTCCGCGGCGTAAAGGTAGGACCGAGTCCGGAATGGATGCAAAAACGACTGCAGGCCGTGGGCATCCGTCCCATAAACAATATTGTTGATGTAACCAATTATGTACTGATGGAACTGGGCCATCCTCTGCATGCCTTTGATCTGAAAGAAGTTAAAGGCCACGAAATCCACGTGCGCGCCAGTCGCAAAGGCGAAAAGTTCATCACCTTAGACGATAAGGAAAGGGAAATACCTGCAAACACGGTTATGATTTGCGACAAAGAGCGGGCGGTGGCCATTGGCGGTATTATGGGCGGGCAAAATTCGGAAGTGAGCGATTCCACTACGGATATCTTGTTGGAATGCGCCTATTTTAAGCCGCAGCGCATCGCCTCCTCGTCCAAAAAATTGGGATTGAGTTCCGAAGCTTCGCAGCGGTTTGAACGCGGCGTTGACCCCAACGGTGTGCCGCTGGCTATCAACCGGGCGGCTTCCCTCATTGCCGAGCTGGCCGGCGGAAAAATACCGGCAGGTATGGTGGATGTGTATCCCAAACCGATCGAGCCGCTGACCATCGACTTCCGCCCGGAACGTGTGAACAAGGTGCTGGGTTCTACCTTGAGCAGGGAAACCATTGTGGATAAACTGCGTTCCATTCAATTACAGATAGATGGTAACCGGGCGGTCGTGCCTACTTTTCGCGTGGATCTGAAAAGCGAGATCGACCTGGTGGAAGAAGTGGCCCGTCTGGTTAATTTTTCCAATTTACCGGCCAGGGAAACTACCGAAATTCCCTACGAATTCGAACAACCCCGCACTGAAATAGTCTTGCAGTTTTTAAGACAAAAAATGCTGGAAACCGGTGTACAGGAAATTTTTACCAACAGCATGTTGAAAAAGGAAGAAGCGGCGTATTTCGAACAAGGCGGAACACCCATCCATATTCTGAATCCGATCAGCGACGATATGGCGGCCATGCGGCCTTCGCTTTTACCGGGTATGCTGAAAGCCGTGGCGCATAATATCAATCGCAACCAATTTAATCTGCAATTTTTTGAAATCGGTCGGGTGTTTACCGACTATCAAACCAATAAGTTACCGCATCAACCCTATCAGGTGGCGGCGGTAATCACCGGAAACCGCTACCCGGAGCACTGGTCGCAAAAGGCTCAACCGGTCGATTTTTACGATATCAAGGGCTTGCTCGAAACGTTTCTATCTAAAATATTTCTTGACAACATTCAATTTATTTTATATGATAAAGCCAGGTACTTTGACAGCAGTCAGACCATTGCTATTCAAATAAAAAACAATATCATAGGGCTTTGCGGCAAGGTGGATGAGGCCGTATGCGGCGCACTTGGAATTGAACGGGATGTATTTGCGTTTGAAGTAAATGCGGATGAGCTGAGCGAGCTGATACGTTTTGAGCGAATTTACGAACCGATACCCAGGTTCCCCTATGTGGAAAAAGATTTAGCCTTTGTGATTGACGATTCCATTCTGTCGGCGGACCTGCTGGATTTCATTCGTCAGACGGCAGGCAAACTCTTGCGCGATGTGGACGTGTTTGATGTGTTCAGCGGTAAATCGGTTCCAAAGGGCAAAAAAAGCGTGGCCATTCGCTTGCGATTTCAATCGCCCGAGCGTACTTTGAAGGATGAGGAAGTGGATAAGATATTTCGCAGGATTATCCAAAGAGTAACGCTAAATTTCGGAATAACTTTACGGGATTAAAGATGACCTTGGATCAGCTCGATAAATTGAAATCGCTTGTTGAATCTTTAACCATTAAATACAGGCAATTAAAATATAAAAACATAAAACTGGAGAAAGAAAACCTTGAATTGAAAAGAAAACTTCAGACGATGTCCGAATATCAGGATCATCCTGATGCGGAAAAGCTGGAATTTTTACTAACAGAAAACGAGAGGTTAAAGAAGAAAAACAAACAGGCCAAAAATGAACTAACCAAACTCATGGCCGATATAGAGCAAAACAGGCTCTGAACAGCAGGTGTTGTGTCTGTAAAGAATTAATAAAGGAAAATAAAAGATGGCTTCCGGCCAGATAAAGGTCAATATTTTCGGTACGGAGTACAGTCTTATCGCGGACAACGATGAGCATTACGTGCAACGTGTAGCGCAATACATAGATGAGAAAATGCGCGAAATTGACCGTAAGAACGATATTAAATCAACAGGAAAACTGGCCGTTCTGGCGGCCCTGAACATTGTGGACGAACTTTTTCAGGAACGCCAGTACAGAAAGAAATTACTGGATCAAATCAACGAAGAGGCAAGAAAACTTAATCATTCTATAACAGAAGTTTTAGAAGAATAATATTTTCCGTAAGAACCCTGTATTTATACATGGTTCCAAAATAGGACCAACACCACTAAGCGAGGGAACCGGACTCTGGGCGTCTAGTGCAGGCCTTCCGCAAGGAAGGAGCGCGACGCGTTCAGGAGGTGCCCACCGTACGCGATTCAGGTTCTATATTTGGGCCATGAAATACAGGGTTTTTTTATTGCTGTTTGAAACCTCCATACCGACATGACTCAGGAGGATAAATGTCATTTGAAAGCTTGATCATTAATTTGCTGCTTCTGGCCGGAGGCATAGGAATCGGCTGGTTCCTTAATTCCATGATCGGCAAGAACAGTTTAAAAGCCGCCCGCGAGGAAAGCGAACAGCTATTGCAGGATGCGCGGGATGCTGCCGAAAATCTGAAAAATGAAAAACTGATTGAAGCGGATGAAGAAATCTTCCGCCGCCGGCAAAAACTGGACGATGAATTCCGCAGTAAAAAATTATCTCTGCAAAAAGTGGAATCCGAGCTGGCCGCCCGCGAAAACAATATCGACCGCAAAGCCGACCTGATTGCCAAAAAAGAACGGCAGATTTTCCTGCAAGAGCGCGAAAACCGCAATAAAGAAAATCAGTTGATGCTGCGCCAGAAAAAACTGAATGAATTGCTGGATGAACAAAATAAAAAGCTGGAATCCATATCCGGCTTAACCCGCGAAGAAGCCAAAAAGATTTTGATGGACAACCTGATCGAAACGGCTAAAAAAGAGACCGCCGGCCAGATTTATCGTATGGTGGAAGACGCCAAAAAAGAAGCCCAGCAAAAAGCAAAGGAAATCGTTCTTTCCGCCATTCAGCAAACGGCAACAGATCATGCCATCGAATCCACCGTATCGATTGTTTCTTTACCCAATGACGATATGAAGGGGCGCATCATCGGGCGCGAAGGCCGCAACATTCGCGCTTTCGAAATTGTTACAGGTATCGATGTTATTGTGGACGATACACCCGAAGCTGTGATCCTTAGCGGCTTTGATCCCTACCGCCGTGAACTGGCCCGCATAACCATGGAAAAACTGGTTACGGACGGCCGTATCCATCCGGGGCGTATTGAAGAGAGTTACGAAAAAACCTGCCAGGAAATGGACGAGTATTTTGTAGAACTGGGTGAACAGGCCTCGCTGGAAACCGGCGTTCACGGGCTGCATCCGGATGTAATTAAAATGCTTGGTAAACTGCGCTACCGTACCAGCTATGGTCAAAATGTTCTGCAACATTCCAAAGAGGTGGCCATTATTGCGGGTATTATGGCGGCGGAACTGGGCCTGGACGAAGCAATGGCCAAGCGTGCCGGTTTGCTGCATGATATCGGCCGGGCGCTGGAGCGGACTATGGAAGGCACGCACAGTCAGCTCGGTTATGATTTTGCTAAAAAATACGGCGAACCGCCGATCGTCCTTAATGCCATTCAGGGTCACCACGGCGAAGTGGAACTCATCTCGCCGATTTCCGTTTTGGTTCAGGTGGCCAATGAAATCAGTAAAGCCCGGCCGGGCGCCCGTAGAGAGGTTATTAATAAATTTGTTCATCGTCTGGAAGATATGGAAAAAATCGCCCAGTCTTTCGAAGGGGTGCTCAATGCTTATGCCATCCAGGCCGGTAAAGAAGTCCGCGTGATTATCGATCACGAAAAGGTGGATGACGCCGCGGCGCATCAACTGGCCAACGAGATCGCCAAAAAAATTCAGTCCGATGTGGATTACCCCGGGCAGGTTAAGGTCATTGTGATCCGCGAATTCCGCGCCATCGATATGGCCTGAGCGGATTTGAAAAAAATCAGAGAGATTTAAAAATGTCTTCAACAGAGTTATATTCGGAAAAACTTCTTAGCGGTAAAAAAGTAGCGGCGCATGTGAACGAACGCGTTGCCGGACAAGTGGCGAAGCTGAAGGAACAGGGGGTTGAGCCGAAATTAAGCGTTATTTTGGTCGGCGATGATCCCGCATCGCAGGTGTATGTGCGACGCAAAGAAAAATCCTGCCAAAAGCTGGGCATTCTTTCCCAAACCTATCGTCTTTCCGCGGAAACTACCGAACAGGATCTGCTCAAACTTATTGAAGATTTGAATAATGATCCGTCTAATCACGGCATATTGGTTCAACTACCCCTGCCCGGACATATCAGCGAAGATACAATTTTGCTGTCCGTACATCCGCGTAAAGACGTGGATTGCTTCCATCCGCAAAATGTGGGCCTCTTGGTAAGCGGCAAACCCTTTGTGCTGCCCTGCACGCCGGCGGGGATAGTGGAAATTTTGCAGTATTACAAAATTTCCACCGAAGGGCGGCATGTGGTGGTACTGGGGCGCAGTAATATCGTGGGTAAACCGATGGCTAATTTATTAATGCAAAAAAATAGCCGCGCCAACGCCACGGTTACGGTAGCGCACAGCCGTACCAAAAACATCGCCCAATTTACCCGCCAGGCGGATATTGTTATTGCCGCCATCGGCAAAGCCAGATTTCTGACGGCCGATATGGTAAAACCGGGCGCCGTGGTCATCGATGTTGGAATCAATCGAATCGAGGCGAATAACGAAAAAGGCTACGCTCTGGTCGGTGACGCTGATTTTGAGGGACTGGTCGAAAAAGTATCTGCGATCACGCCCGTTCCCGGCGGCGTGGGCCCGATGACCATAGCCATGCTCATGCAGAACACGGTTACCGCTGCCGCAGCACAAACGGAGGCGCACATATAAGGCTATTGCCGCTAATGTAAAACAACGATTGACACTTCTTCTTTACTATTCTGTACCATTTCTTTCCTAAAACTCTCTTGTAATAAAGTTTGTGCGCTTTCCGGTCGACTATAATAATACGATGAGGTCCGGTTCTTGCAGAAACCAATTGTATCGGAAAGCGTAAAAACATACAAAGAGTATTCAGATGGATAACTTATGAGTTTGGACATTCTAATCATTATATTAGGCGTTAGTATTATTTTGCTCGCCGTTCAGATTGTGGCCGTGCTGCGCATAAATAAGCTGCTGCACTATCTTAAAACTATTCTCAAGGAATTGGGCATCCCCATTGAACGGCCAAGGAAAAAAGCTGAAACGGCTGTATCCCATTTGCATAAATGTCAATATTGCAAATACAGACGTACCTACATTAAAGCTTCATTAAATGATGAAAGTGATGATTTTTATTACCGCTGTTATCTGCAAAACAGATCGGTCTCTTTGGATCATTCCTGCGAAAAATTCGAATTTGAATCCAACCTTTAATATGTTCTCATTTGCAATTGATTTGATTTGAATTGATTCAATCCTTAAAATGGCCCATGGTTAAAACAGTTGCACACAGATCGCAAGACCTGCGCCGCTATTTGTTGCCGGAAGTAGCAGCCACCCTAAGCAATCT